>JAZFTU010000180.1:0-9281 GCA_036446855.1 Hydrothermarchaeaceae archaeon (SeqCode)
ATTCTTTGGCCATCTCAATTATTATAAAATGCGCTTTATCGGATGCAAGCGAAAACTCAAGGTTTGCCCCACCATATATTTTCAAGGAGTCACGTTCTTTCAATGAAGGATAGTCGCCGATATTTACACTTCCTTCAAAGCAGTAGATATACGCATTGCGGCCTTCATTTAAAATGAAAGATACGCCCCTATCTTTTTCTGTTAACTCAGAGACATATACATTTACGTCTTGACAAACATAAAGGGGGGCCTCGCCCTTATTTTTTGAACTGGATATAATTTGAAGCAAATTATTTTTTCTGTCTTTGAGAGAAAATTTATGGAAATCATATCTAACAGGTAAATTTGCTTCCGCAGGCATAATCCATATTTGAAGAAAACGGCACCAGTCATCCTGCTCATTTAGTTCAGAATGGGTAACTCCAGTGCCTGCTGAAATACACTGTACATGTCCACGGCCAAGGATTTCATGATTACCTGCGCTGTCACGATGTGTAAGTTTTCCATTAACAACATAACTAAAAATTTCCATATTATTGTGGGGATGGGTACTAAAACCGCTATTGGGCTTTACTTCATCATCATTTAGTACTCTCAAAACTCCAAAATTCATATTTTTGGGGTCGTGATAACTGGCAAACGAAAAATGAAAATATGTGTTTGCCGGATGCATGTTGCTGGCCTCCAAATAATGAAGGTTTTCTCCCGGTATTTTTTTGTATTTTATCATATTAGATTACGCCCCATTTATTTATGGCATCTTTTAGTTCTTTGTGGCTTTTTGCATATTCTTCTGTCGATGTGCCACTTGCCGATGCATCTACTGCCTGCCTCAGGGCCTTTGCACCACTCACCGTGCCTTTCGGGTGTCCGTGGATGCCCCCACCCATCTGGATTATTATGTCTGTTCCTGAAATCTGCAAAAGCCTTTCTACAAGGCCGGGATGAAGGCCGCCCGAGGCAACTGGAAACACCTCTTTTTTGCCAGTGTCTTCAGTGAGTGCCCTTTTGTATTCGAGGTCCTCTTCTGGCGTACCTCTCATTTTTCCAACGCCGAATGTGCCGATGTGAATCTGGTCAACGCCGATGAGCCTTGCGACCTTTGCGATAACCTTCATGGAAATTCCGTGTCTTTTGTTTTTGGTAAGAGCCGCATGTCCGGCCCGATGTGCATGTATTACAAGCTCTGGCCCGGCATCTCTTAGAGTTTGGAGGGCCGACCATCCAGATGTCAATATATCGATCATTACATACTCGCCACCCTCATTACTTACTATCTTTGCCCTCTTAAGCATCTCACGGGTCTCAGACGTTATGTTGGGCATGTAAATCTTCTTTTCACCGGTCTCTTCTTCTGCCTGGTCTCTAAGCTTTAGCGTCTCTTTTATCCTGCCTTCAAACCGGTTGAACCTCATGCTCGCAAGGTTCTCATCGTCCTTTACTATATCCACGCCCCCGGTCCAGGCCCTGTATGCGACTTTCGCATGCTCACTTTCTTTCAGCCCCAGCTTGGGCTTAATAATCGTGCCTGTGAGCGGTCTTTTTTTTATTTTAGTAAGCTTTCTTATGCCCGCTATTCCGAATCTGGGCCCCTTGAATGATTTTACTATCGAGCGGGGGAAATGAATATCTAGAAATCTAAGATTTTCTACGTCTTTTATCCCGAATATGTTTCCAGCCACAGAGCTTAAAATCTGCGGCATATTGCCGCCCTCGAATAGGTCTTCAGGATATGCAATTTTTGCTATACGTCTCTCCTCGTCAATTGAAAAAACATTTGGCTTGAGCTTCTCTGCTATCTCTCTTTTCATTGTTTTAAGCTCGGTCCATGTTCCAATAGAGCTTTCAGCAGCTATGCTCTCGCATGCCTCCTCAAAGGAAATCCCGAAAGGCTCAATGTAATACTCACATATTAAGTCCTTATCTGTTGGAGCATAATTCAAATTTACATAACGCATTTTAGTTGGCCCCTCATGCTGCTTTTTTCTTCATAACCTTCCACAGGGTCTTGCCGTCTATATCCTCCAGCACTATGCCCCTGTCAGATAGTTCTTTTCTAATTTTGTCTGCCGCATGAAAATCCTTATTTTTCCTTGCTTCATCCCTTTTTTCTATAAGCTCCATAACTTCATCTGTAAGATTGACCTTTTCATCTTTTGGGTATAAAAAGCCCAGAATGCCGTCAAATTCCATCATTATTTTGCGAATTTCCTCTAGATTTTTTTGGGAGGCCTCGCAGCTTTCCATGGCTCGATTTGTCTCTTTAACAAGGCCAAAAACTGCGGCAAGAGCCCTTCTGATGTCCATGTCATCATTCAGCGATTCGACAAATTTTATTTTTGCCCTTTTTCCAATTTTTGAGAGGCGTTCATTGTAATTTCCCTCAACTCTGGTGCCTAATCTATCCACAAAATCTACAAGCCTATTTACGGTATTTTCTGCGGCCTTCAAATCTTTAATCGTAAAATTCATCCGCTTTCGATAGTGCGTTGCAAAAAGCAGGTATCTTACAGCTTTTGGGTCATGTCCCCGGGAGATGAGGTCCCTCAGCGTATAGTAATTGCCATGTGATTTAGACATCTTTTTATCCTCTACTAGGAGGTGCTCGTTGTGGAGCCAGTATTTAACGAATTGTTTCCCGGATGCGGCTTCTGCCTGCGCAATCTCATTTTCATGGTGTGGGAAAACGAGGTCGACACCTCCGGCATGTACATCAAAAGTCTCACCAAGATATTTCGCGCTCATCGCGGAGCACTCGATGTGCCATCCTGGCCGCCCCCTCCCAATTTCTGTGTCCCAGAAGACATCTCCGTCCGCCTCTGTGTGTGCCTTCCAGACTGCAAAGTCTCTTGCCTCCTCCTTCCCATATTCGTCGCTATCCACCCTGGAACGCTCCTTTTTTTTTGGCTCTAATTTGGCGAGTTTTCCGTACCCTTTAAATTTAGAGATGTCAAAGTAAAAAGATCCATCCTCCCCCTGGTATGAATAGCCCTTATCAATCAGCTTTTTAATTACGTTTACCATATCGTTGATATGCTCTGTGGCACGGGGACAAAAGTTGGGTTTTTTTATATCGAGCATTTTTAGGTCCTCAAAAAAAGCAAGTTCGTAACGGCGGGTAAGCACGCTTAATGCCACTCCCTCGTTTTTTGAATTTCTAATCGTCTTATCGTCGACGTCAGTAATATTCATCACGTGCGTGATTTTAAATCCCAGATATTCTAAAAACCTTTTAAAAACATCCTGGAACACATAGGCCCGAAAATTCCCGATATGGGCGTGATCATAAACCGTGGGTCCACATGTGTAAATTTTAAGTTCCCCCTCCCGCAGAGGAACAAGCTCTTCCTGTTTGCCCGAAAAAGTGTTGTATATTCGCATGCCGTTATTTTAGAGCGTGCGATCGAATCTATCCTCTATTTCCCTTTGTTTTTCATAGAGCCAGATGAGTTTTTCTCCAAATGCCATTTCTCTCCAGTTTTCCGGCTGTGTTATATGTTCCATATTTTACCCGCATCTCCCGTGCTTATATAAACCTTGCCCCGGTCAAAACTCATCAAGCGATTCCGACAAATTCGATATCGGTATCCTTCCTTCATTATTAGCTCTACGCAATCAGACCTCAAACAAAAATATTTAAATAGTCCTCTATTAAAAAGGTAGAGATACAACAGGAGGAATTAATCTTGGATTCTGTTATTGGAGATGCTTTAAATCGAGAAGCAGGGACCGCAAAGAAAGGCAATCCTCGAGCTCCTGCTCAGAAGGCAGGTCTTGACAGTGAACTTGAGAAAATTCTCACAAAAACCAAGGCGAGGATACTGGTTTTGGGGAGCGGTGGAGCCGGAAACAACACCATGTCAAGGCTTATGGACATCGGTATCACGGGTGCTAAGACCATTGCAATCAATACTGATGCCCAGGACCTACTTTATTCGCGCGCTGATACAAAAATTCTTATAGGCGGGGAACTCACGGGGGGGCTGGGTGCAGGTTCTATTCCCCAGATAGGGGAAGAGGCGGCAAAGGAGAGTGAGGCAGAGATTAAGGAGAACCTTCAGGGGGCAGACCTTGTATTTATCACGTGTGGCCTTGGCGGAGGCACTGGAACTGGCAGTGCTCCAATCATCGCAAACATCGTCCAGAAGCTCGGGGCGCTTACGATTGCGATAGTGACCTTCCCATTTACCATGGAGGGCTTAAGAAGAAGGGGAAATGCAGAGATGGGCCTAGAAAAGCTGAGAAAGGAGGCGGACACAGTAATTGTTATCCCCAACGACAAGCTTCTGGAGATAGCCCCAAATCTTCCGCTTACAGCGGCCTTCAAGGTGGCTGACGAGATACTAGTGAGGGCCGTAAAAGGCATTGCAGAACTCATAACAAAACCTGGACTAATCAATCTGGACTTTGCAGACGTGAGAGCAGTCATGGAAGGCGGCGGCGTTGCTATGATAGGGATGGGCGAGAGCGATACCGAAAACCGTGCTGTCGAAGCGATAGAAAAGGCCGTAAACAGCCCCCTATTGAGCGTTGACATCACAGGTGCGAAGGGCGCGCTTGTAAACGTTGTCGGGGGCGAAGACATGACACTTGCCGAGGCCGAACAGGTGGTTCAGGTTGTCTCAGAAAGGCTTGACCCCCGGGCCAATATAATATGGGGGGCTCAAATAGAGGAAGAACTAAACGGCCTATTGAGGGTGATGCTGGTTATAACTGGAGTAAAATCAAAGCAGATATTTGGCGCCGAGGAGATTTCCAGACCGGAAAGAGAGGTAAGCCTAAAACGTGAATTGGGTATAGACTTTCTGGAATGATGTTGAAGGAGAAAATAAAAGAGTGGAATAGAGTAATAAAGCTCTCCAGAAAGCCGGGACGACGAGAATTTATCATGATTGCAAAAATAACCGGTCTTGGAATGGTTATAATCGGAGCTATTGGATTTATAATCAGGATGTTGTTACAAATAACAGGTATATCATTGTAGGAGAATCAAAGGAAATTCTACTTTTGGAGACATCGCATGTCTGGAAGAATATATGCAACCAGGACCACAATTGGTCAGGAGAGAAACGTGGCAGATACCATCACCGCCAGGACAGAAAAAGAGCATTTTGGCGTGGAGGCCATTTTGGTCCCACATGATATCCGCGGGTATATCATGGTAGAGGCAGAAAATAAAACCGAGGTGGAAAAATCCATCCAGGGAATATCTCATGCAAGAGGTATTATCGAAGGGGAGATAGCACTCCCGGAAATAGAAAGGTTTTTTGAGCCAAAGCCCACAGTAACAAAAGTCAACTCGGGGGATATCGTAGAGCTGATAAGCGGTCCATTTAAAGGAGAGAAGGCGAGAGTGATACGGGTGGATGTCAAAAAAGAAGAGATTACAGTAGAACTTTTCGAGGCTACAGTCCCCATCCCTGTTACAGTAAGGGGAGATAGCATTAAGGTTCTTCAAAAGGAGGTTTCAGATGAAGCAGACGATTGATGTCATGGTCGAAGGCGGAAAGGCATCTGCAGGTCCTCCGCTTGGGCCTGCCCTTGGGCCGCTTGGAATAAAAATCGACAGGGTAGTCGGCGAAATAAACGAAAAGACAAAAGACTATGCCGGTATGACCATTCCCGTTAAGGTCATAGTAGACCAGGCCACGAAAAATTTTGACATTGTCGTTGGAAATCCTCCAACCAGCGCGCTCATAAAAAAGGAGCTTTCCATAGAAAAGGGCTCGGGGAGTGCAAGGGAAGAGATTGCAGGCGATATGAGTATAGAAATGGCCATAAAAATTGCCGGCATGAAAAAAGAGGATATGCTAGCAAAAGACACTAAGGCTCGGGTAAAAGAAGTACTCGGAACCTGTGTTTCCATGGGAATCACAATTGAAGGGAAGAGCGCAAAAACTATGCAGGAAGAAATAAAACAGGGCACTCATGACGATAGATTAGGGTGATTATTTTGGCTATCAATTATGACACAAAGAATGTAAAAAAGACCCTGCAGGAGGCCAGAAAAAACTCCAAAAAGCGAAAGTTTACGCAGGCATTTGACATTACAATTAACCTAAAAGAGCTTGACATGAAAAAGCCTGAAAACAGGATAGATGAAGAACTGGTTCTTCCAGAAGGCCTGGGAAAGAACATAAAGGTTGGGGTAATAGCCGAAGGTGAGCTTGCCCTCCAATCCAAAAATGTTGGAGATATTATAATAAAAAAAGACGAGCTTGAAAAGCTGGCAAAAAACAAAAAAGATGCAAAAAAGGTTGCAAACGAAATCGATTTTTTTGTTGCTCAAATAGACCTTATGCCTCTCGTTGGAAAGTCACTGGGGCCAATACTTGGGCCCCGGGGCAAGATGCCAAAGCCCATCCCCCCAAATGCCCCCATAAAGTCAATAGTAGAAAGGCTGAAAAAGACGGTGAAAATTAAAACGAAGGACCAGCCAGTGGTAAAGGTGATTGCAGGCTCTGAGGAAATGGACGATGAAAAACTTGCCATAAACATTGCTGCGATACTTAAGTTGTTAGAAAGGAAGCTTGAAAGAGGACAAAATAACATAAAAAGCATATATATAAAGACAACGATGGGAAAGAGCGTTAAGCTCGGAGCATAAGAATGGCACACGTGGCAGAATGGAAAAAACAGGAAGTAGCAGAGATTTGTGGTCTCTTGCTCAAGTATCCAGTAGTGGGAATAGTCGACATGAGGGGGATACCTGCGAAGCAGCTTCAAAAGATGCGAGCGTCTATGCGTGGTGAAGTGCTCATAAAAATGTCCAGAAAGTCTCTAATGAAGCATGCGATAGAAAAGGCCTCAAAGGAGGAAAAGAGCCTCTCAAAGCTTACTCCCATCATAGATGGGCAGGCGGCATTCATATTTTCAAAATTAAACCCCTTCAGGCTGTCTAAGGCCCTAGAAAAAAATAAGACACCCGCAGCCGCAAAACCAAACAGCATAGCTCCAAAAGATATAGTAATCCAAAAAGGTGAAACACCGTTTCCACCGGGGCCAGCTCTTGCACAATTACAGCAGGTTGGCGTTTCTACCACGATTAAAAATGGTAAGATTTTCGTAAAAGAGGATACGGTCGTGGCAAAAGAGGGGGGGAAGATAAAACAAAATCTAGCTGATCTGATGGGAAAGCTCGGGATTGAACCCCTGGAGACCGGATTAAACCTCCTCGCAGCATTTGAGGAGGGAACAGTATTTCTCCCTGAAGTGCTTTCAATCGATTCAAGTAAAGTGTTATCCTCGGTTCAGACGGCTTATAGGAGCGCTGTCGCTCTCTCCCTAAATTCAGGTTTTATGACAAAAGAGACCGCGCCTCTGGCAATTTCAAAGGCCCATATGGACGCAGTATCAATAGCGATAAGTGCAAATATTTTCGAGCCGGAGGTCATGGATATCATTTTGTCCAAAGCAAACTTGCAGATGTTAGCTCTTGCTTCCCTCCTCGCTGATGAGGCACTTGACGACGAATTAATCGGTATGAAACCCAAGCAAAAAAAACCCACAGCAAAAGCCAAGGGAGGGAAAAAAGAGAAAGTTAAGGAAGAAAAGGAAGAAGAGAAAACAGAAGATGAGGCAATGGAAGGATTAGGTTCATTATTTGGTTAAGTTTAGGAGGTGATTAGATATGGAATACGTTTATGGTGCTATGCTCCTGCATGCAGCAGGTAAGAAGATTGACGAAAAAGAACTCACAAAGGTACTGAAGGCCCCTGGATTAAAGGTTGACGAGGCCAGAGTAAAGGCGCTTGTTTCTGCTCTGGAAGACGTTGACATAGACGAAGCGATTAAAAACGCATCATTTGCTCCAGCAGCCCCGGCAGCACAGGCAGCACAAGAGGCCCCTACCAAGGAAGCCGCAGCAACAGAAGAAAAAGAAGAAAAGGAAGAAGAGAAGACTGAAGAAGAGGCAATGGAAGGGCTTGGCGCATTATTTGGGTAATTTACCCTCAAGAGAGATGCAGGAAAGTTTCTGTCTTTCTAAAGCTGTGCTTTAGGAAAAGTAGGAATTTACGAAAGACTTAAATCAACTCTTCCCAGACTACTTTTTTAATGCATTCTGAAAGTGAATTAAAAAAACAATTCAAGCTCAGGGCACAGAAGAATCCGGAGAAATATTACCCTGTTGAAATATTAAAAAGCGAGGGATTTTTTAGAAAAAAGTGCTCGGTTTGTGGAAATTTTTTCTGGACGGCTTTAGAACGGGACGTATGTGGGGAGCCTAAGTGCTCCGGAGGGTATACGTTTATTGGGAACTCCCCTGCCCGGGAGAGGATGGATTTTATAAAGGTCTGGCAACGATTTTCTTCTATTTTTGAGAGTCAGGGGTATACGCCAATATCCCGTTATCCTGTTGTGGCCAGGTGGAGGGATGATACAGATTTTGTACAGGCGTCGATTTATGACTTTCAGCCGCACTGTGTATCCGGCGAGGTAGACCCCCCTGCAAACCCCCTTGTCGTGCCCCAATTCTGCCTCAGGTTCAACGATACCGACAATGTAGGGGTAACCGGAAGGCACTACACAGGGTTTGTCATGATTGGCCAGCACGCATTTGAAAGTCCAAAAAACTACAGGCCAAACGATTACTTGAGCCATATATACACATGGCTTGTGAAGGGCATGAAAATCCAAAAGGAGGATATACAGTTCCATGAGGATGCATGGGCCGGCGGGGGCAACATGGGACCCAGCATGGAGTTCTTTTCCGGAGGGCTCGAAATCGGAAACCAGGTGTACATGCAGTACGACATAAAATCCGGGGCGCCAAAAGAACTTGAAATAAAAGTGCTTGACATGGGCATGGGGCAGGAGCGTCCTGCATGGTTTACTTGCGGTACAAATACGAGCTATGAAGCGGTTTTCCCAACTGTTGTAAAATACCTTCTGAAACAGACAGGCGTAAAACAGGACTCTGGCATTATCAATAAATTCCTGCCGTATTCGAGCATACTGAACGTGGAGGAGGCAGGAAATATAGACGGGGCCTGGGAAAAAATTGCAGAGAAGATAGGTGAGGACGTAGAGGTATTAAGAAATCAGGTATCCTTACTTGCGGGCGTATATTCAATAGGAGACCACTCACGTTCCCTTCTTATGGCACTCTCAGATGGGGCCCTACCTTCAAACGCAGGCGGCGGATATAACCTCCGTGTCCTTGTCAGGAGGGCACTGGACATCATCTCAAGGCATGAGTGGGAAATCTCCCTCCCACAGGTGTGCGAGGTCCATGCAAAATATCTAAAGCCGCAATACCCCGAGGTTCTGGAGAACTTGGG
>JAZFTU010000181.1:0-2624 GCA_036446855.1 Hydrothermarchaeaceae archaeon (SeqCode)
TATCGGAGGTTTCAATTCTAAGCTCGTCCTCTCCAATTTTTTCTCGAAATCCTGCAAAAAATCTTACTCTCACCATTGCCCTGCCTTCAGTATCAATAAAATTTATTCGATTGTGGCGTGTCTGACCCTCATGTCATCTTCTGTGATTTTCAGGCGGTCCATAAGCTCTACTATCAGGCTGTCCAAAAATACGAGAACAGAAATCTCAAAAAGCGTGCCCAGCGGGGCAAGTGCATAGTGTTCACCTTTCATCTGTCTTAAGAGGAAGTCCTTTTCGCCTACGAGTTTGGTCCTCCCCTTGATGACTACTGTGTAGTCTGCTAGTTTCCCGGTAGACGAGCCGGGGTAGGACGTAACGAGACTTATATCTGCGCCGACATTTTTTGCTATCTTCGCTGAATTTAAGACCGAGGTGGATTCGCCAGACCCGGAGATAAGCAGGACAAGGTCCTCTTTTTTGATTGAGGGCGTAACAATACCCCCTACTACATTCACCTTTATTCCAAGGTGCATCAGCCGCATTGCAAAAGCCTTAGCAACAAGGCCCGACCGCCCGGCACCGTAAACAAATACGCTTTTTGCCGAAAGGATGCGCTTTACAAGCGGGTCAATCTCTTTTTTTTCCAGAGATTCAGCTACTTTTTCAATGTGTTCTGTGATACTGAGCATTGCATCCTTCAGTAGTTCCATGAGGATGAGTAATTTGTTCGAATATTTATCTTTTTCCCATGTTGGGGCAGTGTTTATACCCGCAGGTATTGCAGGCGCCTCTCAATGCTTCCACCCTCTTTTCACCCTTTATTTTTCTTATAATTCCAAGTGTAATATTAACATCCTTCTTTTCGCCTTCAATTAAAAATACCTTGGATGCCTCCCCCTCCCCGAGTCCTCCAGAGCCGATGACCAGGGCAGATACCCCAAAATTTTCAAGGGCCTCAATTTCTGTTATCACCTCGCCTGAGGCAGGCATAACCCCTACAGGAATCCCTATGGAACTATCTGTCTTGAAAATGCCTGCGGCATTTGATACATCATATATTGAGTAAGGTATCAATTTTTCAAGCCCGACTGGAATTATGAAATTTATTCCCCGCGCCTTTATTATGCCGAGCACATTTGCTATGGTGCCCCCGGTTTCACTTGCCATCATAACGCCTGCAACACCGTTGAAATCAAGGGCGTTTGCCCCTTTTATGAATACGTCGCCCGCGCCCATTTTCTTTACGATTTCACCCGGCTCTTCATCTATCATCTTGCCGTTTTTTAAAACGACCTCGGGGAGCCTGTTTTTTTGATGCACGACGCAGGGGCCTTTCTCGTCTAAGAACCCGGCAACGTACCTTTCCTTATCTATCCTCTTTTTTAGTATCTCCTCTACGACAAAGGCATTTGTCGAGCCGAGGCCCACGGCAACAATTCCGCTCTTAAGTGCCTTCTTTACTTTTACATGCTGGGCCACTGCCATTCCAATAAGCCTTTTTGATTCGGAAGGGGTCAGACTAAACTGGGCCTGCACTTTTTATGTCCTCTCCTTTACATGCTCAATTCTGCAGTCGAGTTCTTTTGCAAGGCTCTTTACTACCTCTACTCCCTCCTTCCTCTCCTTTTTCCCCCCAACAAGATAAAATCTCATCATGGACGGCATCTTCTCTTCAATACCTGCCTTAAGTGCTGCAAAGGAGACCTCACAGTGCATCACCTCGACATCCACGTCCTTTAAAACTTCTGAAAGCCTGAAGATGACTTTTCTCTCCAGTATGTGTCCTACTAACCTTATTTCCGTTTTTGGCTCAAGCAACAAGCATCACCTCGAAAGTTTTTTAGTCTCCCAATTTATATAGTATTCGAAAGCTATTTATCTCTGCTTAAAAAATGGAGACATGCATGTTCGGCGAAGCAGAATTTGAAAAGGCATCGAAAGCTTACGAAAAGGAGACATCTGTAAAAAACAGTGACGCCTTCACGTCCCTACGAAGAAAGCACGGATTCTTCTCAGACATAAGGGACAAAAATGGCATTGACGAGCAGGCCAGGCTTTTTGTCGACCTTGTATCCCGGATGGACCACGATAGCTATTCACTCAGGTACGTTCTTCAGACGTTTGTTCTGGATTTTTGCAGGTACCTCGACAAGGACTTTTTATTTTACATAACAAGCGGAAAGACGTTTTTCAGCATAAAGGACGAGCTAAAGGATTTTACGGGCGAGATATACGAGAACAATAAACAGTTCACCCAGAGCGTGGGCCTGCACAGCCTAGAGCACCTCCTCCAGGATTACGGGGCCCTCTTAAAATACCTGGATAGGGAGGAGATAAGAGAAGAGGAGAGAAAAGAAGAAACCCGTGAGGAGCCCTCGCAGGGCTTTGGAAACTTTTTTGATGGCGGCGGAAAGCTGTGGTAATCATCTGAGATTAAATTGCTTTTAACATTGATAGAAGGGCGGGAAGTAGGGTTTCAGTGGAAGTGACCTTAAGTGCGATGAAGGACGATGGTGGAGTGGCCATTGAACTTTCTGCTATAATAAGGGACGAAAAGTCGACATGGGAAATGGAGAGTGATCCGAACGATCTCGAGACAGTGTGGGGCGGCAGTGTCCGTTACCTGATCCCGGCGATTCGGTAC
>JAZFTU010000182.1:0-3351 GCA_036446855.1 Hydrothermarchaeaceae archaeon (SeqCode)
ATTGCCGATTTGACAATAGAGATAAAATATCGGTCAAAAGAAATTTTTCGCTCTTTTGAAAAGATTGATTCAAGACATGCAAAGGATGGAATCATCGAATTTTTAAGATATATATATGGCATCAAAGGGGAAATTCCAGAAACGGACCCCGCAAAATACAAGTCTTTCTATAAAGATAAGTCGTGGCTGGGTAAATACGACCTTGACGATTTGACGCAGATGGAAAAGGTGTTTTTGCTTTTGAAGCATGACCATGAAACGGGGTGGATAAAATCGCAAGACCTAAAAGAAGAATATGAAATCATGTATGGCGAGAGGATAAAATTAAGCTCTATTTCAACGTATCTTGCAAGGCTTTATGAGAAGGGCAACCTTGAAAGAAAGGGCTCAAGAGCCCAGCGGGAATATCAACTGGGAACGCCTTCCCCAGCTAGAACAGTTTCTTAATATCGCTTGGATGGTCTATCACTTCAATAAATTCCATATCTTCGAGAAGGCCGACATTTTTTGCATCAATGGCCCTTACTTTTATCGTGGCCTTCTTCCCTTTGATTACCGCACCGTGCTCGCACACAAAGGCGCAATTTCCGCACGCCGTGCATCTTAGAAGGTCTATTCTCCGGTCCATAAAGGCATTTTGATCGCATATTTCCACGGGCGGACACTTAGAGCAATTTTTGCAGATGTCCCTGTCCACATGATAGGGCAGCGTTGTCTCGTTTTCCCCGGCGTACCTGTCAACCGGGCAGACGTACACTTTTGTCATGCTTTTTTCTGCTTGAGAGACGGCATTTGTCACAAGTGAGTCTGAAATTCCACAAGCAATCTTTGCAACCGTGTTAGTCGTTGCAGGTGATACGACAAGTGCCCCGTATCTTTTTAAAAAGAACCTCCCGGTGGAAGGTGAGCTTCTGCCTTCTGACTTTGACGTGAATATCTCCTCAAGATATGAACCAGGGCAAATCTTATTTAATCTGGGCAAAAGGCCGTATGTTCCTACCACCTCTTCACCGCTCTTTGAAAGAAATGCTGTGATGCGGTTTTCTTTTGACATGGCCTCCATCACAGTGAAAGTCTCTTTTAACAGATGGCCTGCTCCGGTAATGCCCCACGCTATGTTCATAAGAGTTCCATTATTTTGTTATATTTCTCTTTTTCAAGTGTCTTTTTCATTATTTTGAGATAGCGCTCATCAGGCTCTCTTCCACGCGAAAGTGAGATTGCAAGCTCAATTGCGGCATAAAGGCCCCTTGTGACAGCAACTGGATGCCTTTTATTTACTGTAACTCCTGCTATCTGGAACCTGACAGTTGAAAACTCCGATTCGTTATATCGGTCGGATATAACTTGCTCCTTGTGGCTTATTAGTTTGGACTCGATTATCGCATTTGCTTCTTTTAAATAAGGAGCAGGTACGTTCTTAGCTTGGAGTACGTCAGTGGAAGATACTTCATTTTCCTTTCCTGCCTTTCCACTCCCGACAAGACACGTTTTTAAAAAGAGATACGGGTCAAACACAACGTTTATCACGCATCCCCCCGTGCGAACGATATTATTGAACGTATCAGATGTGGTATGGATGTTCATCGAAATCTCGCCATCACCTGCCGTGTGAACGCCAATTGGAGCCGCATTTGGGCTCTTATCAGAGTTATAGGTAGTAACGATGGTCTCTGCTATTCTCCCTTTCACAAAGCCGAGGTCAGATATGTTCAAGGCCTCATCCCCTCAAGCAAGGATATCATTAAAGATGTGGTTACCAGGTCCGCTGTTGTGCCCGGGTTCAAGTGATTGCTACTGCTTCTAAGGCCCATGTCAAATTCTTCTATATCAAGTTCGCCTTTAAGAACCGACCTGGCATCCATAGAAACCTTTCTTGAAATTTCCATTCCATTTTTCCGGCGAATGAGGGTATCTGGTACCCTCGATAGAATAGTAAGATATGCGCTGACAACTGAACTACTGACGTCGGAATTTTTGCGGGCCTTCATTAGTGCCGGGTAGCCTATATTGAAAGATATGTCATAGGATGTGACAAGTTCTCTTGCAATTGAGTCATTTGGAGTATCCTTCATAATTTCATGGAGGCTAATTTGTTTCTCCTCGATTTTTTTATCAGAATGAGGGTCATTTACGTCCAGGTGCCCAGAACTTCCCAGGCCTCCGGGATTTGCATGCCTGATTGCCTCATAGAGGTCCAGAGTGTCCTGATACGTGGCAGCTCTGATGATGGAGTCGATGTACTCACAAAGTCCGTCCCCTTTTGCAAGAGACATTCCCGCGGAGGCAGCAACGGGGATTAAAAGCATGGAAATTCCAAGGTTAGTATTCTTTCCATTTTGCCATTTAGATGTCCTGAAAACTGCCTCTTTTATGAGCCTCCCCACCCCAATGTCCTCAAGGTTGATTTCACCTTTTCCGGCCATGAATCCCTGCCTGGCAGCCGCATAAACTGGCGCTCCAATGGCAACACCGCTTGACGCGAAGTGCTCAAATTTCGTGTCAGAAAAGTCATGCATTCTATTTACATTCCCGGGCTTAGGGGCACTTACCTCAAGAATGCATGCAAGCTGGGCGCATGTTGCAATGTCGGCCAGATCCATCAGGTTTTTCTTGTCTTGCGATATATAAATAGTAGCATTATTCCTTCAGCTTCTCTAGAATTATTGAGGGGCATATTCTGTGAATTCCATCGATTTTGCCTATCTTTTCAGAAATGAATGTCATAAGCTCTTTTCCGTCCCTTGTCCAGATTTCAAACATTATCATGTGGTCCCCGGTTGAGGTAGCGACGTATTTTACCTCATCAAATTCGGTAAGCTTTGATGCTACTGATAAAAACCTGGGAGGCTCAACATCAAGGCCCACTATCGCCACAGTTTTGTATCCAACTTTTGAAGGGTCGACTATTATGGAATATTTTTTTATTACCCCCTCTTCTTCGAGTACCTTTATTCGCTTTCTTACAGTAGATTCACTTACTCCAAGATCTTTTGCAATATCGGTGAAGGGAATTCTTGAATCCTCACCGAGAATCTCAATTATTTTTAGGTCCCGGTCATCTATTTTTTTCATTGTTTTTCGTTATTATTCGTCATATATTAGACGAATTTCTTACCAAAAATATATATAGTCCGTTTAATATTTAAGTCTTTTGTATAAAAAAAAGACGAATAGGTGAAAAAAAATGGCGATATGGAAATGTTCTAAGTGTGGATACAAAAAAGATACTAGGTGCAGACCAGGGAAATGCCCTGAATGCGGCTCTCTAAAAGATAATTTTGCTACGGTATAGGAGGAAAAATAATGGAACCAACATTTGAAAGTAAGATAGGAGTATCAAAGGGTACT
>JAZFTU010000183.1:0-2700 GCA_036446855.1 Hydrothermarchaeaceae archaeon (SeqCode)
CTTTTTCAGTAAAAAGTACTACAATATAAAAATTAAAACTGACGCTATATAATAAAGGCGATTTGGTCCTATAAAAGACCTAAATCCCTCAGCTTTATAACTTATTCTGTTCGGCTTTCTAATTCCATGCCTTGCGCTATCATCTTTTCAATCGTGTTTTTCTCTCTTCCGGGCCTTATGATTAGCCCCTCGCCCACAAGTTCTAAAAGATGATATATCCTCTTGCTCTGGTAGAAATTGTGTATGGAATTTGCAATCAACAGGAAAAACAGGCCGGCAAAATTAAGTAGTATCAGATAGTCATTCAATTTCTTTTACCCCTTTTATTCTACTATATATATTTGACAATTAATATATACTTTCTGGTAGATATATATACTTTCTGGTTGCAAACAAACATACAAAAAAGAAATAACTGGAAAGAGGCCCTTTAGAGCGAGTGGTTTAATCTTAAATGCAAAAAGTATAAAAATGACCTGCTGTAACTACTTGCCATGCGAATCATGATAATTGGAGGAGGAAGGTTGGGGCTTGAAACTGCAAAGCTCCTCCTGGAAAGCGATAACGAGGTTATAATTTTCGAAAAAGACAAAGAGGTCGCAGAGAGCATCGCAAGGGAGCTAGATGCCCTCGTCATCAATTCTGACGGTACGGATATGACCCGGCTCGAGGATGCCGGTCTTGAGGATGTGGACATATTCATGCCACTTACCGGGAGCGATGAGACGAACCTCATGGTTTCCCAGATAGCAAAAGATAAAGTAAAAAAGATAATTGCAAGGTCAAACAAAGAAAGTAACAAAAAGCTATATGAAAAAATCGGCGTGGATATTGCCTTGGTCCCTCTTTCAACATCGGCTATCGCATTTCGAGATGCGGTATTAAGTGACATCAAAACGCTCCTGCTTTTGGATGGTGAATTCGAGGTTATCGAGCACGTCATAAAAAATGGTAGTATCGCCTCTGGAAGGAATATAAAGGACATCAAATTTCCAATAGATGCCAGAATTATCATAATGTACCGGGAAGATAAGGCCATGATACCTACGGGAGATACCCTGCTAAAATCTGGGGATCGGGTTGTGGTTCTTGGCTCTAGAAATAAGTTAAAGAAAGTTATCAGCGTCTTTTAAATTAAAACTCCCTTCATCAGAGTTTTAACCCCTGACTATCATGGTACCTATCCCTTCGTCAGTGAAAAGTTCAAGGAGAATTGCATGCTCTACCCTGCCGTCGATTATATGGGCCTTTTCAACTCCGCTCCACACGGCCTTCTTGCATGCACTGGTCTTCGGAATCATCGAACCCTTTATTACACCTTTTTTTATCAGGGATTTTATTCGTGAAGTTTTGAGTTCGCGTATAACAGATTCACTGTTATTTACGTCATTTAGAACGCCTGGAACATCAGTAAGTATTATCAGCTTTTTTGCATTCAAGGCGCCTGCGATATCGCCTGCGACGGTATCTGCGTTTAAATTAAGGCCTGTTCCCTCTTTGGTTAGGCCAATGGGTGCAATAACCGGGATGTAATCCTGTGATGTCAGTGTCTCGATGATTTCAGGGTTTATATTTTCGGTTTCACCCACAAGCCCCAGGTCCACCTCACTTTCGATGCCCTTTTTCATAATCTTTTTTGGGCCCCTCTTTTTGGCCATTATCAGGCTGCCATCTTTTCCGGAAAGTCCAGCGGCCTTGCATCCGAGGGAGTTCATCTTTGAGACTATGCCCGAGTTTATCTTGCCTCCGAGGACCATCGATGCGATTTCGAGTGTCTCCTCGTCTGTCACCCGGAGGCCCTCAACGAATTTGGGCTTTTTTTTCATCTTCTCCATTGCGGCAGATATCTCAGGACCGCCCCCGTGGACAACCACAGGCTTCATGCCTATGTATCTGAGGAGTATTGTGTTTTTGATGGTCCACTCCTTTGCCCGCTCCTCGAGCATCGCATGGCCCCCGTATTTTATTACAATGAAGGCACCGCGAAACTCTTCTATAAAAGGGAGGGCTTCTGCCAAAATCTCGGCCCGGTTCACAAAATCACCTAAAGGAAATTATATTTTAGCACTATTTAAAGGCATTGAATTAGTATAAATTACAACAAAGTTTTTAAATATGATGATTTTCACTAAATAATATAGTGAAATAATGGAGTTCGACATCGATACCTGCGAACTATCCGCGAGCAAGCACTTCAAAAACAGCTGGATGAGAAAGTGGAACTGGGATTACCACGACCTTAGAGATGCGATAACGAACGCCTACAAAATCGAAAAAGTAGGAAAGAAGAAATACGAGGCGTATGTAAGACGCAAAAGAAATTCGAAGAAAATAATCTTCGTTTATTACGAGGATTTCAATGTGATATTCGTAATAACAGGAACGGAAGGATGAGATGAAAACGGAAAAAATTTGCCCGGTCTGTGGGAAAGGGAGACTGATGCTGGTAGAGGACATCGCCTCAGAAATAGAGGGCTATATCTTCATAGAGAAAGGCGAGCGCTGCACAAGCTGCGGAGAAGAGTTCATAGCTGAAAAAGAAGGGCAGAGGATGATAAACATAGCAAGAAGGCTGGGAATATGGGGCGAACCCCTGAAGCTGTACAGGAAACTCTCAAGGAGCGCTCGTGGGACTACCCTGAGAATCCCCACCGACATAGAGAAAAATCTGGGCATAGAGGGCAACGAGCAAGTGGCCAT
>JAZFTU010000184.1:0-2180 GCA_036446855.1 Hydrothermarchaeaceae archaeon (SeqCode)
CATGCGCTTTTCATACGAAATTCGTAAAGATTATATAACAAGGCGTTGAAATCACAGCTAATGAAAATAGAAATCGACGATATTACAAAGTTCTCAAAGGACAGATTTGAGATGAAAATTATTCATGACTCTCCAAACACAAGAATTATTCTCTTCTGTTTTGAGCCAGGTCAGGAGCTTCCTGTGCACTCACATGAAGACGATTCAGAGGTTTCTATTTGCGTTTTGGAGGGTGAGGGCTACTTTACCGGTGGAGAAGAAGACGTTCCCGCAAAGAAGGGTTCTCTACTGATAACACCTGTAAGCAGTCCCCATGGAATCAAGGCAAAGACTCGAATGAAGACGCTTGTGAGCATCACACCGCCCATATAAGTGATATCGATGTCAAAAAATCTCACTGTCAAATTTTTAGGAATGGCGTTGGGATACTTTATTGTAGCAACAATAATTGGAACTTTAATGCTCGCAGGGATTCTTTCTCCTACTCAGATGCTAAAGGCTGCCCACGCACATCTTGCGCTTCTTGGCTGGGTGTCATCTACCCTAATGGGGGTAATGTATCAACAGGTCCCAACTCTCACCTCGGCAAACTTGTATAGTAAAAGAATTGGGGAGGCGTCATTTTTACTGTTCAATTCTGGGGTTATCTCCCAGTTCCTAGTGTTTATATTCCTTGGATACTCAACGGCTTTGATTTTTACCTCAGCACTTGTTCTCAGTGGTATGAGTCTTTTTTCATTTAATATCCTTTATACGCTTAGAAACAAAAAGGCAGATTCACCGGTACTAAAATTTTATGGCACATCTGTAATCTATTTTGTTTCTGCAGGCATCTTTGGGCTGGCAATTGCGATTGATAAAACTTTATTCAATTTTGGAGGCCTGATTATCCCTGCCCACACACATCTTGCGGTTCTTGGCTGGGTGTCGCTTGCCATAATGGGGGCTATGAGCTGGATGTTCCCCATGGTTCTTATGAGGGACTTAAAAAGCCCGAGGCTTCTAGATTCTATTTTTTGGTTTTTTAATATAGGGGCAGTGGGGTTTTTTATAGGACTTTTAACAGGGGGCTTTGGAATCGTAACAAAATTTTCAGCGCTGATTATCGGTGTTTCTGTAATCTTATTTGCATACCTGCTGCTTGGCACAGCTACACGGAAGGTTAAGATGCAGTTTACGCCGAAATCTACCGAGGGGAAGTTTTTCACTGCCGGAATAGCGTATTTTATCCTTGCAGTATCCCTGGGAATGCTGATGCTTTTTGGAATGGGTGGGGCAGTAAGTGGAATAAAAATACTGCACGTGCACATGGCACTTGTTGGATTTGTCTCTGTTACGATATTTGGTGGCATGTACCACATAATACCGATGATATGCTGGACGAGAGTTGTTGGGAAGATGGCAGGTGGGAGAGGACCTATGCCTTCCTCGTTTAAGGACCTTTACAGCGACAGGCTGGCAACAATTATTTTTGTACTTCTGAATATTGGAATCATAGGATTTTTCATGGGTTTTGCGCTGGGCATACGTCCTCTGGCAATAGCCTCAGCAATATCAATAAATTCAGCAGGCGTTATCTTTGCATTTGATATGTTGAGGATAATAATAAAATCTTAAAAATGCGAACATGTTCGGGAAAATCCTTAATACTCCTGGCTACCTAATATAACAAAAGGTGAATTAAAAATGTATGAATGCCCGGGCGCTTCATCGATAAAAGCGCCTACCATTGAGACGTTAAAGTGCAAGAAGTGCGGTGGAGACGTAGAGATATTTACGGATGAAAGTTCTATTAAGTGCGATTCTTGCGGCACAGTGGTTAAAAGGGCCCCGGATCTAGCATGCATCAAATGGTGCGTTGGTGCGAAGGAATGCGTAGGAGAAGAAAAATATAAGGAACTTATGGGTGATAATGATGGTAGATAAAAATCAAGTTATAGCGGAGCTGAAAAAGATAATAGACCCTCACACAAACCAGGATGTTTATGATATGGGGCTAATTAAGGACCTCAAAGTTGAGGAAGGAAAAGTATCATTAACTTTCGTTCCTTCAAGTCCCTACTGCCCACTTGGAGTTCAACTTGCAACTTCGATAAGGGACCATGCAAGACAGATTGAAGGGGTAGAACAGGTTGATATCACTGTAGATGGCTACGTTCAAAAAGACCAGCTGAACAAGA
>JAZFTU010000185.1:0-8775 GCA_036446855.1 Hydrothermarchaeaceae archaeon (SeqCode)
TTCTCAGGAAAGGGCGAGAGTTGCAGGGATTCTTCTGCCTGTAGTGCCTGCCTGTGGAGAGAATTATCACGAGGAGATGAGAGTATAACGGATTGAGCAGGAAGCAAAAAAACATTCCACGAAAATCTTCGCAAAATGGACGATTCAGAGGATTTGGAGGAATTTCAGAAAAGGCTTATAGGACATATAGAAACAGAAGAAAAGATAACTTGATAAGGCAAATTATATAGCACATCCTAGCTTGACAAGATACAAGAAGACTTTTTAAGTCTCAGGCGAGAGCCATGCCTTAGAGAAAAAAAGGGGAAGAGAAGCACTGCAATTGTAGTATGTCGAAATCCTAGAATAATCTAAAGATTTCAAAAGAAATTTAGGAGGTAAGTGAATGGTAAAACCTGTGATTGATTTAGATCTATGCACTGGGTGCGGGACGTGCGAAGCCTTGTGTCCGGAAGTCTTTGAAGTAGGAGACGACGAAAAGTCCCATGTTATAAATCTGGACGGATGCAATGAATGCGACTGCCAAGAAGCGGTTGATACGTGCCCGGAAGATGCAATTTCTCTTGTGGAAGAATAATTTGATTTAAGAAGAAAAGTTGAGGGGGGTTAAGTTAGTAAATATTATTACCAGTTGAAGCGCACATTTGACTGGACATTTTTAAGGCCCGAGCGCAAACCATCTATGTGCTTGTCAGAAACCGGGAAGCCTGTTTGCTTGAAAAACCTATCCCAGCCAATCCTTGCTATCCAATCTCCGACTCGCTCATCTTTTTTGGCACCCTTTACCCACGCTTCGATTATTTTTTTAACTGCATCTTTAACTTCTGGCCAGTGAGTCGAAATGCCTATTTTTTTAAAAGTAAAATTATAACCAGAACTCCGGGTACTTCCTATTTTTTGGGATGTTGTTCACAAGCAGGGCCACAAGAAGCATGATAGTAGCCCCTGCGCCAACCGGTACAAGAACATACAGGTAACCAAGAGCATGGATTTTATGACTACCGATGACAGCAATCAAAGCTGTAGCCCCACCCGGAGGATGCAATGTCTTGGTGGCGTGCATAAGCGCAATTGCGGTTGCCACGGCAACAGATGCCGCAAACCACATCTGCCCGTGAAGCATCTGATAACTGGTCACGCCAACGATTGCTGAGAGTACATGACCCCCTATAAGATTTCTTGGCTGGGCCAGGGGGCTTTTGATGGCACCGTATATGAGTACTGCCGAAGCACCGAAGGAGCCTATGACCATCACCATGTCTGTCCCCTCAAGGACGTTGAAATTGATGTATGCCACCGCCGAAATACCCAGGAATGCACCAATCCATGACCAGAATATCTCTGAAATACCTACCCCTGGAGGGCTTCTTGTGATGCCCCTCATCTTCTTTAGATGGCTCATGGCTCCAGCTTAATTAAGGAAGACCTCACCATATCTGCCCTGGCAACTATGCCTAGTAGTCGTCCTTCCCTGCTGATGACCGGGACCCTATTTATGCCTTTTTCCTCAAAGATGCTGGATATATCATGGAGGGAGGCATCCTCTCCCACTGTCACGACAGGCGTGCTCATAATGTCCCTGGCTCGCTGGACTCGTATAGTGGCGGCCAGGCACTTTCCTCCTTTCAAGCACTCTGCGACCACCCCCATGAAGGTCTTTTGGCCTTTGGGCCCTATATGGTTTAGAAAGTCCTTCTCAGAGATGATCCCCACGACCTTATCGCCCTCCACCACCGGGACACCGGATATCCTCCTCCTGGCCATGACTTCCGCCACCTTCTGCAGGGGAGTATCGCCGTCTGCGATGACCACGTCCCTGGTCATGATGTCCCGGGCAAGAACTGACCTTGAGATGCGCTCTGTGGCATGGGCATATGCCAGGTAATATATCTCTTTGAAATCTTCTGGAGTTATGTCCAAGTATCCCTCGATTTCTTTCATGGCCTCGTAGACATCATCATCTGAGATATCTGGTTTTGAGGATTTCTTTTCCATTACTATCACTTGTTCAAATTGATGGGATGATCATTCCCTCTCTTTGGTATTCCATTGACTGACATTGCTATATAGAATTATCTATAATTCCTCAATCAATCATCTTCAAAATCGCTCCGATAGAGTCTTCTAGCGCGAAAGGTAAGTGCCTCTAATTCTAATCTCCCCCCGTCTAAGCTTTAGAATACTACATTAATTTTAAGAATTCTTATACCGGTTCCGCATCACAGGCGGCATAACAAAAATGGTTTCTAATAGTATTTCTTTTTGAATATAAAAAAAATAAAATTGTGTAGAGATTTTGAAAAGAAAGTTTTTTGTACAGCCCAGTCATGGCTTCAGTGCAACATGGACCCCTGTAAGGTATGCACTTTAAAAAAATAAGAAAATAAGTAGAAGGGTATTGTAAAAGATTAAAAAAAGTATGTCAACCTGTAAGCAGGGGATGTGTACTGTATGGAAAAGTTAAGTTAGTAAATATTATTACCAGTTGAAGAGCACATTGGACTTGACATTTTTAAGGCCAGAGCGCAAACCATCTATGTGCTTGTCAGAAACAGGCAGGCCTGTTTGCTTGAAAAATCTATCCCAGCCAACCCTTGCTATCCAATCTCCGACTCGCTCATCTTTTTTGGCATCCTTTACCCATGCTTCTATTATTTTTTTAACTGCATCTTTAACTTCGGGCCAATGAGGCGGATTGTTTGGAAGGTATGGAATGACCATCTTTGCCCAGGAAGGTCCGGCTCCAGAATTTCCGGCCTTTCCCCCGACAACTACGGCAACTCCTGCAGTTGGGGATTTCATGGTTATGGCATCACAGGTCATGACACAATAGCTGCAGTAGATGCATCGGTCCGGGTTTATAGTAATACCACTTTTGCCTTTAGGCATGATAGCTGCGGTAGGACACACCCTAATGGTTGTAGGTCTTTCGCAGGATATAACTTTCTCTTCATCAATGTCTGGGACTTCTCTGTAAATTCCAACAATTCCTATGTTCGCAGTGGAGCCCTCGCCGCACTGGTTCATGCACCCTGCTACTGAAACTTTCAGTTTTGCCGGATACGGCTCCTCTTTGCTTACAAAATCTTCGTAAAGCATGTCAGAAATCGCATTGGCTATACTTGGTGAATCAGCTGCTGCAATCTGGCAGTGGAGCCAGCCGGTGCAACTGATGGTCTGGTGGAATCTCCTGTTTGTGCCCCCTACGGGCAATCCTATTTTATTCAAATCACTGGTTAACTGGTCAATGCGTTCTTCCTTAACGCCTACAAACTCTACGTGATTTCTGGTAGTCACCCTGAAGTAACCTTCAGCATACTTGTCTGCAAGATCACATATTTTGTACAGCGTATCAGTACTTACCCGGGCATTTGTAGGCATTCCCACCCTGACGGTATAGCACTCGTCACCACTCTCGGATATGTGCTTATAGACCCCGGGCTTTACGAAATCGTGCCCAATCCACTTCCCATAATTTTTCAGTATTATGGGGGGAAGCACCTCCTCAGGTTTTGGTATTCCTACGCCAACCATCTACTTCAGCTCCTCTTCTTTCCAGTGATAGTACAGATTTTCCCGGGGCATAAACAGGTTATGTGACGAGGGTTCCACGCCCACGAGCTCTGTGTACTTATCAAAGCCAAATCGATAGAGGAACTCACCCATTCTCTCCTTTGGCATCGAATGCTCGTCGTAGACCTCAACCGCCTTTAGAATAAGGTCAAGTATCTCTTTATAGTCAGGGGGATTTACCTCTATAAAGGGCACAAGAACTTTTGCAAGGGTCGGGCCGTACTTGCTCCGGAACTTGCCACCTACCAAAATAGCAGCACCCCTTTCATCCCCCGGTCTTATAGAGGGGCATTTATTGATGCAATGCATACAATGAACGCAGGCATCGGCATCAATTTTAAGGATATCCCCATCCCACTTCATCGCAAGTGTAGGGCATTGGGAGCATATATGCTCGATGTCCCCACCATTCTCTACCCACTCCTTTAATGTATCTTGTTCAATTTTTGGCGAGTCTTTAAAAACCCCGCATACGAAGATTTCAGACTTGTGGATTCCATAGACGCAGTCGTTGGGGCAGCCTGCTACCTTCGTCTTGATCTTGTGAGGGAACCGGGGGTACTGCATATCATCTAGGAAGCGTTCTGTAAAGGCCTGCCTAAATCCGATGGTATCCATCAATGCTACATCACACCTTGCAGACCCTATGCAAGCCTTAACCGTTCTTAAAGTTACATCTGTTGAGCCAACGCCCAGGCCAATGCTCTCAATCTCCTTTACCATCTCAGATATCTTTTCGTAGGGCACCTCGATAACCTCTATATCGCTGGTCGTGGCAAAGAGGTGGATTAAGCTCCCGCTATACTTGTCAGCTATTTTGCACAGCTTCCTGCATAAATCTGTAGTAAAGAAAAGTCCGGGAGGCGGGAAAATTCTCACGACACTGGACTCCTCTATTATGTCGGGCCTTTTGGATGCCCTCGCAATTATACCGCAGGGAACACCTGGAACTGAGATATATCCGCCAGCCCTCCACTGGCTCTCCTTCTTCTCCAGTGCAACCTCATACATCCCGAGAGAATACTTGGATTTTTTTAGCTCGGTAACGTGACTCGGCCAAGGACCCTTCTCCAGTTCGTCCATGATGGGGGTTTTTTCCTCGGTCATGTCTTCAAGTTTTTTTACAATTAGTATATATAATTTTTGGTTCGTCTTTATACGAACATTTAAATATAATTGTTTGCTACTAAAGGGGGTAATGAAATCCGATGCCTTTGTGATATATGCATCGAAGCACGGCGCTAAAACGATAAAAAATCCCGTAAGGATAGAAATCATGCGCTCTCTGTCTGGAGGTGAGCGTACCTTCGACGAACTGGTCTGTCTTGTCGGAAAGGCAAAGTCAACGGTTTCGGTACACCTCGAGCGTCTTGAAAAGGACAGGCTGATTTCTTCAAAAGTGCATCCGAAAGACAAAAGAAAGAAGATATTCTTCCTCACCTCACAGGCGGTAGGTGCCTCTGATGTGCCCATGTACGATCTCGGCCAAAGCGTCCGAAGCAGGCTTCGGAAATCTGCTCAGAATCCATCCGAGTTTTCACACGAGCTTTTTCGCACAATTTTGTATTCTCTGGAGTCATGCGGAATAAATACCCACCCGGCTTTACGGACGGCAGGCCGCAGGATTGGTATGGAAATTTCGAGTTTATTTAAGGCAGATGACATTGAAGGCCTGTTTAAAGAAATCTCCAATTTTTGGCATGTCCATGGTATTGGGAAGGTAAGAGTCCTTAAGATGGACCCAGAAATTGAGATATCCTCTGAAAATTGTTTCTACTGTAAGAATATGCCCAATGTGGGGAGAACCCTGTGCGCCTTGGACGAGGGGATGATAGAGGCCATAATAAATTCAAGGCTGGGTGTTAAAAGCTGTGTAAAAGAGGTAGAGTGTTCTGGGCTGGGACACAACAGATGTAAATTTACTATCAGGCTTGAAGATTAGAAAATACCCCCCCACCTCAAAGATAGCCCGAGGAAAATCACGGCCAGCCCCAAAAGGAGATTTCCTCGGGCAAGCACAATTAGAATACTGGTTAGCACGTGAGTGGGCTTATTCTCTGCCTTGGCATTATAAACGAGTCTTGGCCCAAGATAAAAGTCGTGAATGGCGCTTAAGATTATAATTATTGCGACAAGGAAAAGTTTTAGAAGAAATGTTTTTCCGTAGCCTGTGTGAAAAAGCACGTCTGAGGAGCCTATCTTTTGAATTGCATTGAATGTGCCTGTTATCAGCAAAATGACAATGCATCCCCAGCCGAGGTATTTGAAGCGCCTTCCGACCTTATTTAAAAGATCATATCTCAGTCTTTGGTCTTTAATGCCTCGTTCAACAGGTACCAAAACCACCGTTAAAAATATCATGCCACCAACCCATGCAATAACTGCGAGCAGGTGCACCCAAAGAACAAGCATCCAAAGGTCCATACAATTATCTTTCTTTTAACTTATAAGAAAGAATTGCCTTTATTTCCTGGATATTAGGGGCTCTCCCTACCACCTTTACACTCCCATCCAATATGAAAGCCGGGGGGCTGATATTATATTTTTTTACTTCTTCTGGATTTGTTATGTGATTAAGCTCAGCAGAAATGCCCAGTTTACTCAAGACGTTTATTGTATCCATTTCCAATTCTGCGCAGGTAGGACATCCCTCTCTTCCAAGTAACACTATTTCCAAATTCTCACCTATGTACTATAGATTTGGATGGCAATGAATAATCAAGTTTTTCCCGAACATGTTCGCAGAACAATTCAACAGCAGAAGGGGAATTAATATCTAACACTAAAATCGCCAAACTCCCCTGTGTATTCTTCACGTATCACCTCTACGTCTTCTACTCGTGAGTGAGAAGGTCCCTTCTGGCACCACGATACCATTGCATCTACCTGGACGTCACCACCTTCAAAGACGGCCTCAACTCTCCCGTCGGGAAGGTTTCTTACCCACCCGATAAGGCCAAGCTCTTTTGCTTTGTCCTGGGCGCTCGCCCTGAAAAAGACGCCCTGCACCATTCCTGATATGTATACATGGGCCCTTGTTTTCATTTCAATAATAACTTTTGTGTAGAGCTAAATAAAATTATTGGAACCAGGAAACTGAGGACATTAGCTCCGATAACCTACGGGCATGATATATATCGGTGCGCAGTCTTTCGGAATCTTTAGTGCCTCCTGCACTTCAGAATCGTGAAATGCGCCAACGACAACGGTTCCAAGTCCAAGGGCAGTGCACTCGAGGCAGATGTTCTGGGCCACGTGCCCGGCCTCTAAATACACATACCGTGTCCCCCTCTCGCCGTACCTCCCTTTGACCCTTTCAAAAACCGCTGTTATTATCAAATTCACCGGAGCCTTCCTTATAAAACTCTGACCCTGTGCCGCAAGTGAAAGATTCCTTCTTGTGTCTTTTTTTATTTCTTTTTTAAGAAGATGCCCATCGGGCATATATCTATAGACGCCCTCTTTTGTTGCGACAAATAGCTCTATTGGATAGAGGGCACCTGCGGACGGAACGGCCCTAAAGCGCCCCTTTATTATGCCCTGCGCAGCCCATAGTATTTGCGATAAGTCCTCGATGGATACAGGTACATCGCTAAATCTTCTGACAGACCTCCTCTTTGCTATTGCCTCCTCCAGAGAAATGTTTCCTTTAATTTTTGGTTTCGGTAGTTTCATTTGGCCCCAATTGAGGTTATATCTCACAAATATTTATATTTTAGCAAGGATAATCCAAAGAGATATGCGAATCAAAGCTTGCCATGTCCAGGAATCTTTCATCTTTTGGTGCGAGGTTCATAAATTATGATAAATCTGTATTTTGTGGGCACGGCAGGAAGCGGCAAGTCAACACTCACTGCCGCCTTTAAATTATGGATGTCCCAGCATGGGTATGACGCAATAACCGTAAATCTTGACCCGGGAGCAGAAAGGGTACAGTATCCCGCAGACATTGATGTCAGAGACTGGATAAGCCTCCAAGAGGTCATGGATACCCACGGACTCGGTCCAAATGGGGCCCAGATAGTATGTGCAGACATGCTCGCCCTAAAGTCCCAGGAAATAAAAGAGGTTTTAGACGAGTTTGATCCAGATTATGCCCTGATAGATACCCCTGGCCAAATTGAACTATTTGCCTACCGCGATGCCTCAAAGGAGATTTTAGATACATTTGGAGAAAGAAATTCTCTGATAACCTTTTTATTTGATCCATTTTTATCCCGCCTCCCCTCCGGATTTGTATCGCTTTTGCTCCTCGCCACCTCGATACAGTTTAGAACCGAAACTCCTTTTTTAAATATTTTAAGCAAAGTGGACCTTATCGGTGATGAGGATGTAGAAAGAATCCTTAGATGGAGCGGGGACCCGGGAAGTCTATACGATGATTTGATTAGCTCAACTCAAAGTATGCAGGCTCAAAGCTCCGTCGAGTTTTTCAGGGCGCTTGAGGTACTGGACATCTATAGGGAAATTATTCCAGTATCCTCAGAACAGGAAAGAGGGATGGAGGACATTTATAACGCGGTTCAGCAGATATTTTTCGGCGGAGAAGACATAGTAGTTGACTGATTAATATTTTTTCTCCTTAATTCTCGCCCCAATTAATCTTTTCAGGCCCTCCAGCCCCTCTCCATTTTTTGCAGAAAATGGAGCAAGTATTGCCTCCCATCTCCTCCACGGAGCACCAAGTCCTAAAAATTCACATATCTCGTCCAGGAATTTTTCTCTTTCGCCCTTTTTTACCTTATCTATCTTGTTTGCCACAACAATAGGGTCTAAATTCAGTTCACAGAGAAAGTCGAACATCTCTATTTCGACAGGAATCTGGCCCCTCTCTTCCCAGCGCCTTGCGATTTGTCCAAATGCCTTGGCGTCCACAATCTGGATGGCAAAGAGGATATCAGGGCTGTCTTCGATATAATGAATTATAAAATCCTTGATTTCCTCCTGCTTCTTTTTATGTATCCCCGACATAAACCCAAACCCCGGCATGTCCACAAGGATTTTTCCTTTGTATGGGACCAAGTTGGGCTTTAACGTCACGCCCGGCCTTCTCCCAATCTTGACAGATTTTCCGGTGAGGAGTCTTAGCGTGCTGCTCTTTCCAACGTTTGAGCGGCCTACGATAATGATTTTATCCTTTTCCACAGGCTTAATTTGTGCGGTGGTTATATTAAACTTAAAGCAAACGAGTCACCGCAAATT
>JAZFTU010000186.1:0-6933 GCA_036446855.1 Hydrothermarchaeaceae archaeon (SeqCode)
TCCGACTTTTTGTCCCTTCCACCTCTCCTGATGAGAGAGCACCAGGTGGGCATAATACTAGCGAGCGGCGGAATTGCCGGGATAATCGCATCACCCCTGGCAGGTGCGCTCGTAGATAGGATAGGGAGGAAAAGGACGGCGACATACGGTTTTTTGATAAATGCGGCATCACTTATGCTTCTTATTCTTGCAAAGGACTTTTACGCTTTTGTACTCTTGCTCTTCTGGTTTGGATGTGGCGCCGCATTCATATGGGCCTCACTTCTTACAATATCTATGGAAATCTTGCCAGAGATGCGAGGTACAGTGTCGTCAGTTTTTAACAGCATAAGATTTTTCGGGTATGCCGTTGCCCCGATTGTGCTGCTCCCGGTTTATACTTCGTCAAGTATTAATATCATCTACCTGATTGGAGCCGGAATTTCAGTAATGTGCATCTTCCTGGTCAGGGGGATTAAATCAGGATGATTGCTTCTCATACCTTTCATCGACCGTCTTCTGAATCTGGGCAATTGTATCTTCTTTTAAATGCCTAAACCTCTTTTGGGTCTTGAGGTAGTCTATTACCGGCTTTCTGTCCGTCGGCTCGTATGTTACTTTCTCCACCCCATTTTCAATTTCGTATAGAGCCCAAAGTCCAGTGTCGACAGCAAGACGTGCAATCTCGATGCTCTTTTCTGAGGGAATTCCCCACCCGGGAGTGCATGGGGCAAGAACGTGAATATAACTTGGGCCCTTGATATTTATTGCCTTTTTCACCTTTTCCATGTAGTCCAGGGGAAATGAGACTGAAGCGACAGCAACATAGGGTACGCCATGGGCAGCGACTATTCGGGGCATGTCTTTTTTTTGCCTGTTCTCGCCAAATGAGAGCTTCCCTGCAGGTGACGTAGTGGTGGATGCCCCATATGGTGTGGCTCCGCTTCGCTGTACGCCTGTGTTCATATAGGCCTCGTTGTCATAGCAAATGTAGGTTAGGTCGTGACCGCGCTCCATAGCACCGCTTAAGGCCTGAAGGCCGATGTCCACTGTGCCACCATCCCCGCCGAACGCTATTACGTTTGTGCCCTCTTTTTTTCCGAGGGCCAATAGCGCGGCTTCAACGCCACTTGCAACCGCGGCAGCATTCTCAAATGCGACATGAATCCAAGGAACCCTCCATGAGGTTTCAGGGTAGGGGGAGGATACTACCTCCATGCACCCGGTAGCCTCCGTTACTATGGTGTTTTTACCACTGACCTTTAAGGCAAGTCTTATAGCTATCGTGCCCCCGCATCCTGCACACGCCCGATGCCCCGGTGCAAAAAACTCGTCATCAGAAACATCCTTCACATTTTTCATGAAGTTCCAGCATCTATTAGCATAAAGACTTGCGCCGCATGTCTTTCGGCATCTCACAAAACTTGGGGTATCTTCTGCAACCTTCATTTCAATCCTATCCAAGAAACCTCTTTTACCTGCCCCTCTTCTGCCTTTTTTGAAAGGGATACAATCTCTTTTACATTTTCGAGGGTTACATCCCTTCCCCCGAGACCAATTATAAAGCCAAGGGTTTTTGGATTTATATCCGACGGATACAACATCCCTTTTATCTCGGAGTATAAAGCGCCCTCTCCAATGCCAACAGAAACATCTTTTTCAATTACACTTACGACCTTTGCATCTTTTAGTAGATCCAGTATCTCCTCCTTGGGGAGAGGCCGGTAAAGTCGTATTCTCAAAAGCCCCACATTATCTTCTGAATCTATGATTTCTTTAAGCGTTCCAGAAACTGAACCCATTGTTACAAGCACGATCTCTGCATTTTCGATGTTATATGCCTCGACAAGCCCGTAGGTTCTGCCGAAATGTTTTCCGAACTCCTCCCCTGCCTTTTTAACCACGCCAATTGCCCGGTTCATTGCCTGCTCCTGCTCATGCCTAAACTCCATGTATGATGAAGGGTCGGCAAATGCCCCCTGGGTCATGGGCTTATCCGGCCTTAGGTACAAAGAAGGACTGAAATCTGGAAGATAACCTTTCACCTGCTCTTTGTCAGGGATTTCTACGGGTTCAATGGTATGGGTAAGGATAAATCCATCGATATTTACCATCGTTGGAAGGAGCACGTCCCTGTCTTCAGAAATCCTGAAGGCCTGTATCACAGTGTCCAGGGCCTCCTGGTTTGTCTCACAGTAAATCTGAATCCATCCACAGTCCCGCTCAGAGATTGCATCCTGCTGATCATTCCATATATTGATTGGTGCAGACAGCGCGCGGTTGGCATTTGCCATCACGATGGGAAGGCGCATTCCAGATGCAATGAACAATACCTCGTGCATAAGTGCAAGGCCCTGAGACGATGTCGCAGTAAAAGTCCTTGCACCCGTAGCAGATGACCCTATGCACGCGCTCATTGCGCTGTGCTCGGATTCCACTTTCACATATTCTGCATCAAGCTCTCCATCTGCCACCATCTTGGCGAGGTCTTCTACTATGTGGGTCTGGGGAGTTATGGGATATGCTGCGATAACCTTTACGTCAGATAGTTTTGCAGCCACTGCGATGGCAAAACTTCCGTGTATTACGTCCATGCTTACCATGAATCACTTCTCCTCGAGGACCATCTCGATTGCATCCGTAGGACACTCGTTTGAGCAGATGCCACAGCCCTTGCAATAATCATAATCGACAACATAGTTTCCTTCAACTCGGTCTATGCTCATGTCAGGGCAGAATATCCAGCAGCTGCCGCAGTCGATGCACTTTTTCATGTCGATTAAGGGCTTAAATGTTCTCCATCCGCCGGTCTTTGTCTTCGTGGTGCTTCCAACGTCTTTTATGTGTGCGCCCAAAGATATCTTCAATTAGACCCCTCCTGCAGAATTGTAGGCGGCCTCAACAGCATCTATATTTTTTACTGCAAGTTTTTCGGGAAATCTCTTTTTTACCGCCTTTTTGAGTGAATCGAGAGTAACTTCACGAGTCACGGCGGCAAAGTAGCCGAGCATTGCAGTGTTGACTATCGGGACTCCGAGGACTTCCAGTGCAATTTTTGTCGCATTGACTGTGTGGACATCTGCATCAATCTTCAGCTCTTCTTTTGCCTTTTCGGTGTTTATGATTGCCTTTCCATCGGATTTTAGGCCGTCTGTAACGTTGATTGTGTCCATCAAAGTTGCATCCTGCACAATGACATAATCCGGCTCGTATATCTGGCTTCTCAGCCGAATGAATTTATCGTCAATTCTCGAAAATGCCAGAACAGGCGCCCCCCTTCGCTCAACCCCAAAAAAGGGGAATGCCTGACAGTATTTCCCATCATAAAATGCAGCGACGGCCAAAATCTCGGCTGCGGTGACAGCGCCCTGCCCGCCCCTGCCGTGAAATCGGATCTCCTTCATTTCATTCCTCCAGTTGAACTATGTTTTAAGAAGGGGATGGTTACGGAATGTGAGTATATTGTGCCGCTGGTCTTTTTTAAGTCAACTGAATTTTTGGATAAAGTGGGAATTGGCCTCCACGGGTCCTCTCCTGGCCGGGGGGATACCACACCGTCGATTATGCCCTTATCAAGTGCGTAGGATAGCATCGCTACCACGGCCCCGCCGTCCTGGCCCTTGCTCAATGTTTTTTCGTCCGTTGCCCTGGCAGCGTATATTCCAAGGTGCCTCCCTATACCAACCTCACGCCGGGCATCTGAATCGAAATTTAAATTCTCAAGTGCTACCTGAGGTAGGGAAGTCCTCGGGCAAAAAAAGTAGCAGTCTGTACAGTCGTCCCCGCATTTTCCGGTAAACCTGGGTCTTTGCTCTGTGACCTTTATGCATCCTTCAGGGCATACTGCCTCGCAGGCGCCGCAGGCAATGCAGAGCCCAGCATCAATGATATCCCTATTTAGATTTTCGAAGTTTTCCCCATTGTCCTCACCATTCAATTCAGAAAGGCCCAGTGTTTTTATGTGCAGAACATTTACGCCCTCTCCTTTTCTCTTTTCTGCCTCCTCGAGATTTTCGGCGCGCTTATCGGATGTGAGCTTTTTTATGAGATTTGGTCCCGGCTTTACCTCATCTATTGGCTTTCCTTCGATGTAGCCTCCCTCTACTGCACCATCGAAAATCGCTTTTCCTTTCTTTGTTCGGCACACAACTGTGCTCCACTTGGGGGGAGACCCAACGGCGCCAACAGAGATGTCAGAAAGCTCAGCTGCAAAGTCCAGGCACACCTGGCAGCCGATGCGTACGTACGGCCGTGATTTTTTCAAGGGAAACCGGAGGGTTTCACCGTCTTTTTTGTGGGCAATTATATTTCCCTTCTTTATGTCAAATTTTTCGATGTCATCGAGCTTTACGCCGTAGTCGTCCTCGATTAGGGCCCTAAAACACGTGTAAGACCAGTTCTCCCTGCAAAACAGCCCGACCTGGAGGGTCACACTGCCAGCCCATTTTTGGTTTCGCTCTAGAGAAAATGCCTCTACCTTGCGAAGGGCCTCGATGTCGCAGGGCACTCCAACGAAGGCTAGCCTATTTGTCATGTTCTTTCATGTTAGATTCGAGATTATATAAATGTTTTTCAAAACTCCTCAAAACTTAAATATTGCTTGGTTGTAAATTTGACAGGAATGATAAGAGAAAGCGAGATTTCTGGTATTGTCGAGGACTACAAGGATATAACAATCGGGATATTTGGCTCCCACTCCGCAAAGGAACTTGGGATGTCTGCTAAGGCCTGCGGATTTAGCACGGTTATAGTCGCAGAGGAGGGTCGAGATAAATTTTACACCTCTGTAAACAGGCACCTCTACGACGACGTAATAAAAGTAAAAAAATTTTCTGACATATTAAACGAGGGCGTGCAAAAGAGGCTCTTGGAGCTAAATACCATCTTTATTCCCAACAGGTCTTTTTCTGTATACGTAGGTTATGACGGGATAGAAAACGAGTTTAAGGTGCCGATATACGGAAACAGGTTCATTTTGAGGGCGGAAGACAGATCAGACGAGAAGGGCCAGTACCACCTTTTGAGAAAGGCAAAGATTCGCACTCCTCTAGAGTTCAATTCCCCTGAGGACATTGATAGACTGTGCATCGTGAAGGTCCAGCAGGCTGCAAATGTTCTTGAAAGGGCGTTTTTCTATGTGGACTCTGCCGAGGATTACTACCGACAGGAAAAAGAACTTTTAGGAAGCGGCGTGATAAATAAAGAGACCTTAAAAGACCGACGGATTGAAGAGTATGTCCTGGGCCCCAGGTTCAATGCAAACTTCCATGGATATGCGCTTGTGGACGTGTTCGATGATTTTGACCTTGTGGGATTTACCGACAGGCGGCAGGTGAACCTGCAGGGATTTTTAAATTTGCCAGCAAAGGACCAGCTCAAAATTAATGTCCCGGTAAAAAATGAGGAAATTGGCCATTACGGAATTACCATGCGCGAGTCAAAGCAGCCGCTAATCTGCAGTTCTGCCTACAAGTTTCGGAGGGTGGTAGAAGAAGAGTATCCACCGGGGATGATAGGCCCATTCGCCCTTCAAGGCGCCATCGGCTATGACACGGATGAAAAACTGGAGTTTGTGGTATTTGATGTCAGCCCGCGGGTCCCCGGAGACCCGGCAATGGGCCCCTCGTCTCCTGAAATGCGAAACCTGAGCCTGAAGTATAAAAGAAGAATCGAGGACCCTATGGACCTGATCATGATGGAAATCGAACGGGCAAAAATTGAAGAAAGGCTAAAAGACATTGTCACGTGACAAGTTTTTAGGGATTTTTTTCTTCTTTCTGGATTAGTTTAAATATGCGTTCAATTAAATCGTAACTTTGTATGATAGAGCAAAAGGAAATGCTTAAACTTTTGGCGGAGTACGACCGTAGCGACATCACCGTAGCCACGATTGGAAGCCACAGCGCGCTTCAGATTCTGGATGGCGCAAAAAAAGAGGGGTTTAATACGCTTGCACTCTGCAAGAAGGGGAGGGATGTGATTTACAAGAGGTTCAAAGTGTCTGACGAGATTATGGTCTTTACCGATTACAACGACATACTGAAAGAAGACGTCCTTTCCTCTCTTGTGGAGAAGAATTGCGTAATGGTGCCCCATGGTTCGCTCATCGCATACGTCGGAGTAGAAAACGTGGAAAATCGGCTTTCGATCCCGATGGTGGGAAACAGGGGCATTTTGAGGTGGGATTCTGATAGAAACATGGAGCGCAAATGGTTAAAAAAGGCAGGAATTAACATGCCAAATGAGGCAAAAGACCCTAAAGACATTGCAGGCCTTTCAATTGTAAAGTTTCCAGGGGCCATGGGGGGGCACGGATATTTTATCGTCGGAAACTACGGCGAGTTCATAAAAAAGTCACGAGCACTCCTAAAAAAGAAGAGAATCACTAAAGAGGACATAGAGAACGCCACGATTCAGGAGTACGTGGCGGGCGTTAACATGTACCTTTCCTATTTTTATTCACCGCTTAATGATGAGGTAGAGCTTTTTTGCATAGATAAGCGGTACGAGTCCAATGTAGATGGCTTTAGCAGGATACCTGCAAGCGTGCAGATGACCTCGGTAGTAGAGCCGAGTTATGTTGTCGTGGGAAACTTTCCACTCGTTGCGAGGGAGTCGCTTCTTGCCCGGGTATTTGAGATGGGGGACGCCCTTGTAGAGGTCTCAAAAGAGATTGCTCCCCCGGGCATTACCGGGCCATTTTGCCTTGAAACCATGGTGAACCACAGGCTGGAGTTTACCGCATTTGAAATCTCGGCCAGGATTGTTGCGGGCACAAACCCATTTATGAACGGCTCCCCCTACAGCTACCTTATGTATGGGAATAATATGAGCATGGGGCGAAGGATTGCCCTGGAACTAAAAAACGCCTTAAAAGATGGAAAAGAAGAAAAGCTGATTACTTAGATACCAGTGACAACTAACATAAAATGGTGTCTCTTTTCATGGGGCACG
>JAZFTU010000187.1:0-23106 GCA_036446855.1 Hydrothermarchaeaceae archaeon (SeqCode)
CGGGTAGCTCCAAATATATGTTGAGTAATTCCTCTACTGTCGACGCATGGTAATATATCCCACCCGTCCTAGAGGCGATGGTATTCAATAAATCAGGATCAAATACCCCCCCTCTCTTCGTACCCAAGCTTATCGAGTAAATGACGACCTCCCTTGGCATAGCATATTCCTCCAAGGCTTCCAATGGTTCTATGCCCGAATTGCTCGCTCCATCCGCTATTAAGATTATTATCCTCGGCCTGGTTGCATTTTCCAATTCGAGAGACGCAAGTTTAATACCCTCGCCAATGGCAGTCTCTCTACAGGTTCGAAATTCTATTATTCGTTGTTTAACCTGGACTTTGTCAACAGTAAGGCTTTGGCGTTTATCTGCAGTTTTGCAGAAGACAACAAGCCCCACTTTGTCAGAGGGGTCCGCATGATCAAGGAATGTTATAGCCGCCAACTTAGAGACAAGTAATCTAGAGATTTCAATGTCTTTGAAATCCATACTCGTTGATCTGTCCATCACTAGCATTATGTTTGGATTTGCCACAGCACTGAGGGATATTGAGGGTAGAAGCAGCGCCAAGAGCACGAGGATTACCACTAGTGACATGAGAATCGTTTTTCTCCTCGGCTTCTTCCCTTCTTTTTCCTTGCCATACTTACCATAGACTACGGTTATCACAGAGAGTAACAGGAGGCCCGCCAGCAACGGCGGTATTATCTTCTCGCGGCTCATGGCAAACAACAGGCCGACGATGATAAATGAGTTAAAAAGCGTGTATAACTTGTCCTCCTTCAACTTCTCTAATGATACCATCCTCATACCTCTTTTTGTTTCGATTGTGGGGCTCAGGGAAACTCGTCGTCGATGTCAGGATAATTAGAGATTAAACGCCTATGTATTTCTCCGCCATTTCTCTCACTATGGGGAGCTTGTACTCCTCACCCTGATAGGCTTTAACCATCAGAACTATCCACAGTATCAATCCGGCAAATTGTAGAAGACCCCCCAGTATCCCGACTATCCATCCTATGAGGGGCACGAAGGAAAGGATGGAAATCATAATACTAAGTATCAGGTTCAGGACGAACAGCCCTCCAAAGACAATAATGCTCTGGACGGCATGAAAACGCACGAACTTGTTGTTATCTTCCACCAGATAAAAGATAATACCTGTTATAAAACCCAATACATAACAGAGTGCCCCTCCAATATTTTCAGGTACCCCCAATTTAGTGTTGCTAGTTGTTCTGGCCATTTTGATTAATACCTATTTTTATCATTCCATCTATGATCTAACTTCCTTGCCGTTTTTACCATTTTACCTATATAAACCTTTTGATTTTTCGTCCCGAAAAGTTGGGATTTCCATTTCGCTAACCTCAATTTGACAGTTCATTCGTTACACAGGCTGCTTAATCCCCACAAAACGAAAAACATATATAGACCGAAAAAAATAATTTATAGACAAATAAATAGGAGGTGAAGAGTTGAAATTCACAAAAAAAGAGGATGGTTCTTATGAGCTTGATGTCATTGGATACACCTGCCCTTATCCGCTTTTACACTTCAAAAAATCAATTGAAAAGATGAACTCAGGTGAAGTAATCCAGGTAATACTCGACTATCCAACTTCGATGGAAACCATAGGGACAGAATGCAAAAGAGTGGGCTACGAAGTACTTGACCATACTGCAAATGATGGCATATTCACTCTAAAAATCAAAAAGTAAAAAATCAGGAGGGAAAAATGAAGAAGATTTTAATCGCTATTGATGGCATCAGTGATTCAGACAATGCACTGGAGCAAGGTGGGGAATTGGCAAGAAATGCGGGTTCAAAAGTTGTACTTTTAGCGGTTCAGAGGAAACTTGAGGACATCGAATCATACCTGCCTGCCCTGAGCTATTTTTTGAAAAAAACGCACCAGGAGGACGAAGAAGAGGTGAGGGATAAGCTTTCAAGCCTGTGCCAGCAGCTTTTGAGCGAATCAAAAAAAGCCCTGGAAAAGAAGGGTGTAAGCGTCAAAACCGTGTTAAAGTGGGGCCGTCCTGCAGACGAAATCCTAAACGTTGCCGACAAAGAAGGAGTAGATTTGATAGCTCTGGGCTGCAAGGGAAAACACTTGAGCAAGCGTTTTTTAGGAAGCGTGAGCGATGATGTTGTGGAGCGTTCGAAAGTCTCAGTTTTAGTGGCAAGATAGGAAGATAACCTCTAACTTTCGTAACTCCGTTAACACCGCAATATTAATAAATAGAATCCAATCAATAGGGGAGGGATGCTAGATATAGTCCTTCTTATAGGTATTGCCATTATCGTTGGCTATACCGCAGGTTTGGCATGCAAGAAGATTAACCAGCCTCAGGTGGTAGGCTGGCTCCTTGGGGGGGTATTTCTTGGGTCTTCTGGTATTGAGCTTTTTGATGTGGCATTATTGGATACCCTAGAACCTATAACCTTCATAGTATTGTCTCTCATTGGGTTTGATATAGGGGGAGAGCTCAAATTTAGCATGCTAAAGAGGCTTGGTAAAAGCATCGCACTTATATCGATATTTGAGGCATTAGGGGCATTTATTCTGGTAACTGCCGCTGTCACCCTTCTAACCGGAGAACTCTGGATTGGCCTGATTTTTGGAGGCATTTCAATAGCCACGGCTCCCGCTGCCACAACAGACGTTTTAAGGGAGTATCGCTCCTCAGGACCATTGACATCGACGGTCTTTGCCGTTGTCGGGATAGATGACGTCATTGCCATCATAATCTATGCCCTGGCCGCAGGCTTTGCTGTTGAGCTTTTAGTGGGAGGAAGCGTTTCAATCGGTGGCATGCTAATAGAACCGTTCAAAGAAATTTTCGGAGCATTATTGCTTGGGGGAATAATTGGTATACTGTACGCATATGTGTCAAAGTTTGCCAATGCCAAGATGGAAAATCTCTTACTCTCTTTTGGCACGATTTTAATTATTTGCGGCCTGGCCCGAGAACTTGGGTTCTCTTATATCCTGGCCAGCATGGCAACAGGCATTGTATTTGTAAACTTGCCATTTAGCAACAAGAATAGTTTTAAGCTGGTAAGTGACGCTAAGCCCCCCCTCTATATCCTATTCTTCATCTTTGTAGGTGCGAGACTTCAGGTAGACCTGCTACTTCAAATAGGGTCCATCGGAGTGTTATACGTAATTTTCAGAACCGCTGGCAAGGGCATAGGGTCCTTTTTAGGTGCCAAGATGTCTGGAAAGTTAGGATATCTTGATGAGAAATCAAGAGAACCAATTGAAAAGTACTTCTGGCTCTGCCTCTTTTCACAGGCAGGAGTTGCAATAGGCCTTGCAATCGAGGCTATGCACACCTTCTCAGGAATTGGTGGGGCTGGACCGGAGTTTGGAAATAAGGTGATTACCATAATTACCGGAACCACCCTGTTCCTGAACATCATAGGGCCGCCCTCTGTAAGACAGGCAGTATTTAGGGCTGGAGAAGTAAGAAGGGAAGAAGAATAATCTGGAGGTGGATTTAGATGGACAAAGATAGCATCACGTACACTCTACCTGACAAAAAGGTAAAGGAGATAATGGCAGAGAAAGTGCTCACCATAGAAAAAGAGGCCCCCTTAGAGGAACTAATCAAGCTCTTCAAGGAATATCACTACCATGGCTTTCCCGTGCTTCATAACGGGAAAATCGTAGGGATAGTCACCAAGATAGACCTCCTCAAGAATTTCAGCGAGGTTGGAGTTTTCAGTAGGGGCGGCTGGAGCAAAATATTTTCAACCTACGTTAAAGATATCATGACATTAAATCCCCGTAGCGCTAAACCCGATACATATACTAACGAGGCCCTGGACACCATGCTGAACAACGATATCAAGCTTTTGCCCGTAATCGAAGAAGACCGATTAGTAGGTATTATTTCATATAGCGATATAGCGAACCATATCCAAATAGTGTCTCGCTAGAGGTTTTTGGGCCAGGCATTAATCCATAAACTATCTGTGAAGTGAATTTAGAATTGAGTAAAAAGAGGGCAACAGAGATAATCAGGCTCCTCGGTCAAAAGTATCCTGACGCCGGAGTAGCACTTCTACACAAAAATCCATTTGAGCTTTTGATTGCAACGATACTTTCTGCACAGAGCACGGACGTTCAGATTAACAAAATCACAAAGGTGCTTTTCAAAAAGTATCAAAGTCCCATAGATTTTGCGAGGGCCCCCTTAGAGGAGATAGAAATCGATATAAAATCGAGCGGATTTTACAAAAACAAGGCTAAAAATATTCAAAAGACATGCGAGATATTGGCAAATGTTTATGATTCGAAGGTCCCAAGGACTATGGCGGAGCTAATAACGCTTCCCGGTGTTGCTAGAAAGACAGCAAATATAGTGCTTTCTGGAGGCTTTGGAACAATCGACGGAATCCCTGTTGACACACATGTTAAGAGGCTATCGCAAAGGCTCGGGCTCTCCAAAAATACAGACCCAAACAAAATCGAAAAGGACCTCATGAAAATCGTGCCAAAGGTAGACTGGTTTAACATCTCAAACCTTTTGATTTTCCATGGCCGCGCCGTGTGCAACGCAAGAAGACCCAGGCACGAAAATTGCATCCTTTATGATTTATGCCCTTCAAGAGACATGTGAACTTTCCACTCCCTAAGCACTCTGTATGCGTCAGATTTGGCAAAGCTTTTTTTGCCCAGCTTTACCAAAAGCGGCGGGAGGACCTCAAAGATTGAGTTGAAACTCAAAAGTCCCAAAAGAATCCAGGAGGTCCAGGGTGGAGCTCCAATATAAATGGCCATGACAAGAGACAGGGCTATCACTAGAGTACTAATTATGGGGCCTGCTGCGTGCATTGCAGCCCTTTTTATGGGGGAGGCCGTAAGATAGGTTGCATAGTCTGTTTTTATCGTAGGCTCAATTAAAGCAGGGCCGTCTGGAAAATAGAATGTGAATTTTATGCCAAGGACCCTCCCAACTACATAGTGAGCGAGCGGGTGGAGCGTGACCGTCAGGCCAAATGCACATGCCAAAATGACAATCCCTGTATAAACCCCAGAGGAAATCAGTCCGTAGGAAATCACGATTATAAAAATGGTAGCTGCCATCTCGACAAAATTTCCCAATTTCAAAGGCACTAAAATACCTGCCTTCTGTCTGAAGATTGCCCCGTCTATTCTGCCAATCTGCTCTGCATACATTCGAGTAAATTTAGGATCCCTTTTAACCCTTGACACTATTTTCCAAAAGTCTCTCTCCCGGCTTTTGTCATCAGCATCTAAAATCACCTTTTCAATGCGGTCCAACTCAGATTTGATATCCTCCATCAAATGATATTTATCCTATGGTCCTAAATACATGACGATGGCAGAAGCAAGGAGACTCTTTTGCGGCTCATAGAGGTGGGGGTTTATGGTGGAGCATCAGAGGGCGAAAGGACTGTAGAAGAATTCAAGTCAGGAGAGGACATCCTAGGATACTTTATCAATGAAACTCTGGTGAGATTTAAACAGGGAGGCGCCTTACAAAAAGCATTCTGACTGCAAATGCGCGCAAGTAATCAATCGGCCATAAAAAACAGCCAGCCATCATCGCCAGCTTTTGGAAATTTTAATATAACGTATTTTCCTTTTAGCTTTCTCCCGCTTAGGTGAAATACTATTTTTGAGTCGTCTCTTTCTTCCAGCTCAAAGGTTCCGGCATCCCAGATTTCAACCGTGCCAGCGCCATACTGGCCCTCAGGGATGGTACCTGCGAATCTCGCGTACGAAAGCGGGTGGTCCTCGGTTTTTATTGCCAGCCTTTTTGGCCCTACCTCACTTGGGGGTTCTTTAGGTACTGCCCAGCTTTTAAGAACCCCATCAAGGCTCAATCTGAAATCAAAATGGAGATGGCTCGCATCGTGCCTCTGGACCACAAAAATGTTCTCTTTTTCATCCCCCGATTCTTTCAGAGGCTCCGGGGTCTTATTAAAGTCTCTTGTCCTCCTGTATTTTTCAAGTGTCATATTTGCTTTCTCTGCCTTTATCTTCTGCGGATGAAAGATATTAAAACTCTACTTGTCCTGACCTTGAGATGTACCGGCTTTCCAATCCTTAATCGGCATCTTGAAGATAAAGCTGCTGCCTTCTCCGACTTTGCTTTCAACCCAGATTTTCCCCCCGTGCTTTTCTACTATGCTTTTTACTAAAAATAGTCCAAGCCCTGTTCCTGAATATGCCCTGGTAGTGCTACCATCAACTTGATAAAACCTGCCAAAAATCCTCTCAAATTGCTCTTTAAGAATGCCTATGCCTTCGTCTCTTACACTTATCACTATGCTATCCTCTTTTGCCTGCCCTTCGACTGTCACTGCCCCTCCCTTTTTGTTGAACTTTATTGCATTGCCTATAAGATGAGTTATAACGATGCGCATTTCAAGGGCGTCGCCAAGTATCTTTGGGAAGTCTTCTGCAATCTGACTTTTGACTGTAACATTCTTTTTGCGTGCTTCTTTGGCAAATTCACCTATGGAACTTTTGATTAGTTCACTAATATCCACAGGCTCTCTTGTAATTACTTTAATACTTACGAGCGAGGGGCTGCTCACTTGCTCTCTTCCGACATTTACAATAACCTCGTGCTTGCCCCTGGGTTTTGGTTTGAGCTTTGCTGCTGTGAGAAGGTCCTCTATTAAGTTATTTAAGCGGTTTAGATTGGCATGCCCCATTTTGAGGATATTCCTTTTTCTTTCGCTGTCCTCCTCTTCTAGGATTATTTCAATTGCTCCTTTAGCCACCGTAAGTGGGGTCCTAAGTTCGTGAGATACATTGGAAATCAACTCTTCCTTCATCCTATCTACGGTTTCGCGCGCCTCAAAGTCCTTTTCCATCAATTTTTTATCAGTGATGTCCTTTACAAAATACGCTACTACTTCTACCGCGCCTGCTTCATCAAGCAGGGGAACTGCCGAAAAGGAAAGCAAGCGGTCAAGATGAGTTTCGAAGGCCTCCTGCATATGTGGCTTTTTTGTGCGGAGGCACTTTGATATAGGGCAGTAACCCACTGGCTCATCTGTTTTGTGGAAGACCTTATAGCATTTTTTGCCTTCCAACCAATCCTGAGTTACGCCGAGTATTTGTGAAAAGGCCCTGTTTGCATGCAGGATGACATACTCTGTATCGATTATGGCAACCCCCTCTTCTACGAGATCAAGCACCGCCTTTAAGTCAACTTTTTTACCCTTCATACCATGTCAAAAACCCTATTGTTCTACGGCATATTTATAATTCTGGCCCGATAATACCATTTTCAAATTCCGTGGGGAATTATAGCTTTCGCCCAAAGTGCAATGCGTGTAGAAAAAATCCAAAAGAAAGAGGTGCGGGGGAAGGGACTCGAACCCTCGCAAGCACTTAGCTAACAGGTCCTAAGCCTGTCCCCTTTGACCAAGCTCGGGCACCCCCGCTTTTTGAACGTACAACATATGGCCGCTGATAGATTTAAAATTTTGCTTTTTTTAATGCCTTAAAAGAATCTCCTCGCCGGGTTTTACTTAACATCTTTGGCATTACCTAAGTAAGTATATAACTGGTGCACGCATTAACACGTTTGTGATAGTTTGAGATTTAGCGAAATTGAGATGAGCCCTGAAGTGAAGCGGGCCATCGACGGATTTGGGTTCACTGACCTAACTTATATCCAGGAAAAGGCGATTTTGCCGGCCATGGAAGGAAGAGACGTAATAGGGCAGGCGCCGACTGGTTCTGGGAAGACCATTGCTTATGGAATTCCTATAGCCGAGAGGCTAAAAAAGAGAAATGGCATTCAGGCCCTAATCGTATGCCCGACTAGAGAGCTCACACTCCAGGTCACTGGCGTTCTAAAAGACATCTGCCGGCACAGGGGGATTATGGCCGTCCCAGTCTATGGGGGGACTGCAATAAGACCGCAGGTAAAGGACCTAAAAAGATGTGAAATCGTAGTAGGGACTCCCGGCCGTCTCCTTGACCTTATTAGAAGAAAGGACCTGGTGTTAAACCGCATTCACATCCTTGTAATCGACGAGGCAGACCGTATGCTGGACATGGGTTTTATCGACGATGTCAGAAAGATAATCAATGCTACTCCCATAAAAAGGCAGACTCTCTTATTTTCAGCAACAATATCTCGGCCCGTTCACCAATTATCCCGGCGCTTCATGCGAAATACCCTAATCATCAAGTCCGAGGGCACAATTGATACACCGGAGATAGAACAGACCTACATAGAGGTAAAGAATAAAGAGAAGTTTCAGCTACTCCTCTCTTTGATAGTATCGGAAGATCCTGACAGGGCAATAATCTTTACAAATACAAAAGTTCAGGCAGACCTTGTCGCAAACAACCTCCTGACAAACAACCAAAACGCCCTCGCCCTCCATGGGGACTTATCCCAGTTCAAGCGCGAAGCTGTAATGGAGGAGTTTCGGGAGGGAAACCTTAGATTCCTTGTTGCAACTGATGTAGCTTCCCGTGGCCTGGACATACCGGCAGTAAGCCACATCTTCAACTACGACGTACCAGATGACCCCGACGACTACGTACATCGTATCGGGAGGACAGCTAGGGCCGGGCGAAAGGGAAGGGCGATATGCCTTCTTTCACCCTCCGACCATGAAAACATGCGAAATCTCCATAAACTCCACCCGGACCTTTCAGGCGAGAGAGTCGAATTCGACCCCGCCAAATACACATCACTCGACACGTCCATACGCTCGAAATTTATGAGGAAGGCCAAGGTTCCGCGGAGGAGGAGGGGACCAGGAGGAGGGCCAATGAGAAAGGGCCCAAGGCCAGGGGAAAGGAGGCATTTTAGGCAGAAGAGGGGACGTTGATTGCTAAATCAAAAAAAAATAGTCTAATAAGGGAGACGCCGGGGGGGAGATTCGAACTCCCGCGTACCAGAGGGTACACAGGCTAACTGTTTTTAAACGCCTGAGTAATTCCGACGTTCAAGATTTCCAGGCCTGCGCCTTACCAGGCTAGACTACCCCGGCATTTTCGCTCGGCCTAATCCTTGGAGGATTACGGCCTCGCTCAAATGCATTTACTCACTTCGTGAGTATGGCATTAAGATAACTATGCAAAATAAGATAAAAGGTTTTGGAATAAAACTAGGTCCTAAGCTCGATTTCAATGTTTACGCCGTCAGGAACTTTCACACGCATTATCTGCCTCATCGTACGCTCGTCTGCAGGAACGTCTATGAGGCGCTTGTGCACCCGCATCTCCCACCTGTCCCAGGTCGCGGTTCCATCGCCAGAGGGGGACTTTCTCACAGGCACCCTTAGCCTCTTTGTTGGGAGAGGTATCGGCCCAGACATATCGACCCCAGTCTTGGTTGCAATCTCTCTTACCTGTGCACAGACATCATCAAGCTTGATATGATCTATACCGCTGAGTTTAATTCTTGCTTTTTGCATTTTTCTACTTCGCAGGCGTTATATTGACCACCATGCCAGCTGCAACAGTCGATCCCATATCCCTTATTGCAAATCTTCCCATGGGCGGTATATCTTTTACCTTTTCTATTACCATGGGCCTTGTGGGCTCGACCTTTATTACGCCGGCATCTCCAGTCTTTAAAAATTTCGGCTGCTTCTCCAGTACATTTCCTGTTTTTGGATCCAGTTTACTAATAATCTCGACAATCCTGCAGGCAACCTGAGACGTGTGGCTGTGGAACACTGGGGCATAACCGACAGTTATTGCGCTCGGATGCTGAAGGACCACTATCTGGGCCGTAAAATCCTTTGCCACGGTGGGCGGATTTTTTGTACTCCCCACAACATCACCCCTCCTGATGTCGTCTTTGCCAACGCCCCTCACATTAAAGCCAATGTTGTCTCCGGGCTCTGCCTGTTGTATGGTTTCGTGGTGCATCTCGATTGTCTTTACCTCTCCAGTCACCCCGGCAGGCTCAAATACGACAGTATCTCCAATTTTCATTATGCCAGTTTCGACTCGCCCTACAGGGACAGTTCCAATGCCTGTAATTGAGTATACGTCCTGCACAGGAAGCCGAAGTGGGAGTTTTGTAGGCTTTTCTGGGACCCTCAGCATGTCAATTGCTTCCGAGAGGGTAGGCCCGTCCCACCAAGCGAGGTTGTCCCCCTTTTTCAGGATATTGTCTCCCTTGAGGCCGGACATTGGAAGATAAATTATGTCATCGTCTTTATACCCGACCACCGCGAACAGTTTTTTAAGACTGTCTTTGATTTCTTCATATTTTTTCTGCTCGAAGTTCACCGAATCCATCTTATTCACACCCACGATAATCTGTCCGATGCCAAGTGTTCTGGATAAAAAGACATGCTCTTTCGTCTGCGGCATGAGCCCTCCCGCATCGTCCTTCTGGGCAGCATCTATTACAAGCACTGCTGCATCTGCCTGGCTCGCCCCTGTTATCATGTTTTTTACAAAGTCTCTGTGTCCCGGTGCGTCGATTACGGTGAAGTAATACTTGTCTGTTTCCATCTTTTTGTGGGAGATGTCAATTGTGAGCCCTCTTTCCCTCTCCTCTTTTAGCATGTCCATCACCCACGCAAACTCAAAGGTGCCCTTTCCAATCTTTTCGGCCTCTTCCTTATACTGCCTTATAATGTGTTTTCCTACTGCACCTTTTTCAAAAAGGAGCCTTCCAACCGATGTAGACTTACCGTGGTCTACGTGCCCGATAAATACCAGATTCAAATGGGGTTTTTGCGATGCCATATCTTTTTACCTCCTAATTTTATACACTAAATTTTTTAAGCTTTACAGACTGAATTTCTCATGTCTCCGTTAATTTAAACCTTTCCTCTGTTTTATCTTTTTAGTAATCTCCTCCCGAAGGTCATTTGGAAGAACTTCAAACCCCACAAATTCTGTGGTCCAGATGGCCCTTCCCTCGGTTGCCGAGCGGATGTCGCCCGCAAATCCGAAGAGCTCTGCAACAGGGCACTTGGCGTCAATTATAGCGTTGTTTTCTTCCTGGCGCATCTCGTTTATCTGCCCCCTCCTCTTTTGTATCTCGGTCATCCCGGCGCCCATGTATTCCTGTGTGACGTGGATATACACCCTCTGTTTCGGCTCAAGTAGCACTGCCTGTGCAAGAATCATGGCCTCCCGTATAGCGTCTCTTACGGCAGGTATTACCTGGGCCGGCCCCCGGTGTATGGAGTCTTCATGGAGTTTTGCGTCGACAAGCTTTACCTTCACTGCCAGGACCTCCTCTTTTGCAATAGGGCCGTTGTCGATTGCCTCGTGAAATCCCTCCTGGATGAGGCTCTTTACTTCAGGTAAGTACTGTATACCCCTTGTAGTATCTGTCAGGACATTGTTTTTGTAGACCTCTACAATACCCTTTGAGTCTATTTTTCCCATATATTCCAAAAACGCCCTTCCCAGGTCCTTTCCCTTGAGCCTTTCTGGTTTAATCTCCCTGCTCACAAGCGCATCAAACACAGATTTTTCCAGTGGCTCTACTACAAAGTAGAATTTGTTGTGCTTGTTAGGGGACTTGCCCTCTACCTTTGGGGAGACCCCCTGCACGGATTCCCGATACACAACAATAGGGGGGGACACCTCTATGTCCACACCCTTTTCCTTGATGCGGTATTCTATAATTTCTAGGTGCAACTCGCCCATCCCCGAGAGAAGGTGCTCACCTGTTTCCTCATTTATCTTCACATGAATATTTGGGTCCTCCCGCGACATGATATTTAGGACCTCTATTAGTTTTGGCAGATCTTTAGTGTGTTTTGCCTCGACGGCAACAGTAACTACCGGATCTGATGCGTGCTTAATCTCCTCAAAGGGCTCGATGGATCCCTCTGTTTCCATTACCGTCTCACCCGCCCTGACATTTTTGAGCCCGGTTATCATTGCTATGTTTCCTGCGACAACGTGGTCTGTAGAAAGTCTTTCAGGACCAAAGTATACGCCAACCTGCTGCGTTCTTACAGCTGATTTTAGGTTGAACATATAGACTCCCATCCCTTTTTTAATTGTTCCTGAAAATATCCTTCCGGTCGCAACTTCTCCTGCCTGCGGGTCGATACTCAGGTCGGTAATCATCATAGCAAGCTTGCCCTTTGGATCGCACTCCAGCATCGCCTTGCCCTCAGGGCTTTCAATGTCGCCAGGCCAGATGTGCGGGACCCTGTACTTTTGAGATTTCAGAGGGTTTGGCAGGTGTTTTGTTGCCATATCCAGGATTACTTCGTGTATCCTTGCCTTGAGGCACAGCTCGTCCTGCTTATTATCTAAGTTGTAGTCTATTACATCCTTAAAACCGATGCCCGTCTCCTTCATAGTGGCCATGTTCACGGCCCACTTATTATAGGCAGAGCCAAAAGATACGCTTCCGTCCTCAACGTTCACCTGCCATTCCTTTTTAAACTCGGGGGATGCCATTTCTGAGATAATCTTGTTAAAGCTTGCCATAATCCCAAGAAATCTTCGCTGCATCTCCTCTGGACTAAGCTTGAGTTCGTTTATCATGCGGTCGACTTTGTTTATGAAGAGCACCGGCTTTACCTTTTCTTTTAGGGCCTGGCGAACGACAGTTTCTGTTTGGGGCATTATGCCCTCGACAGCGCAAACAACCACGATTACTCCATCCACGGCTCTCATGGCCCTTGTTACGTCACCGCCAAAGTCTACGTGGCCGGGGGTGTCAATCATATTAATCAGGTACTCTTTCCCCTTGTGCTCGTGGACCATGGATACGTTGGCCGCATCGATAGTAATCCCCCTCGTCTGTTCCTGGATGTCAAAATCAAGATACAGCTGCTGGCCTGCAAGGTCGCTTGATATCATGCCGGCACCTGCAAGGAGGTGATCGCTTAAAGTTGTCTTCCCATGGTCTATGTGAGCTACTATCCCCATGTTTCTTATGAACTCAGGATTGTCCATGATCTTGGAAATCTTTATTGCCATCTTTTCTTTTCTGCCCATCTACGTCACCTTGCCGCTTTTGCTATTCTTTCGAGTTCTTCTTTTTTGGAAATGGAATAGCACTTTATATCATAGTTTGCCGCAGAAATAATCTCATTTGCGATGGCGGTCGTAATGGGCATTTTTTTTCTGAAAGAGGCTTTGGCCGCGCCAACCGTAACAAACCTTAAAGCGAGGTCAAGCCTGCGCTGGGGCGAAATGTCAACACTTTGATGATAGGCGACACCACCGTACTTGATCCGGGTGGTATCTTCCCTCGGAGAAGCATTTAAGAGGGCATTTACGAGAACCTGCACTGGATTTTTCTTGGTCTTTTTCTCGATTATTGAAAAGGCCTCTTTCACCTGTTTATACTGGAGGGCTTTTTTCCCGGTGTTCCTGCCGCTAATGCGCTTGTGCTTTTTCCCCTCGTGCCCGGTGACCGAAATGCGGTTAATAAGCCTTTCAACTATAGAAATCTCGGACTTCCCAAAGGCCCTTTTGGCGTGTCTGCCTCCGCTGTGAGGCATGTAGACGCCTTTTGTATTTATGTATGCCTTAAGCCCTGTGTCGGCTACCTGAACCTCGCTTGTATCCCATTTGCCAAAAATCTTAAACACCATGTCACCTGATTGGTTTTTCTTTTCTTCCTCTCACCATTTCTTCTAAGGAGACGTTATTTACCTTTATCACCTTGAATCGGACACCGGGAATGTCTCCCATGCTCCCGCCTTTTCTTCCCCCTATCCCGTCAATCGTCACCTCGTCGTGCTCGTCTATGAAATTTATTGCGCCAGTTCCAGGGGTAAACGCAGTAACCTGTCGGCCGCTTTTTATGAGCTGTACTCTCACACATTTCCTTATGCCGGAATTCGGTTGTTTTGCCTCGATTCCCACCTTTTCAAGTACAATACCCCTCGCCATAGGAGACCCTTCTAAAGGATTCGATTTCTCTTTGAGCTTGAGAACTCTACTTTTGTATTTTGGGGAGTTCCACCTGTATTTCTGTCTCCTTGCTTTGAGTTTCCTTCCTGCAAATTCTCCAGTACACTTCTTTGCCATTCTATTTTTCCTCACGCAATTATTATGTCCTCTATGTCATGGTACCTTTTAGCAAGCATTTTCATCTTTTGCAGGTTTTTTCCTCTCATACCTATTGCCATGTTCTTATCACGCTCATCAACGTACATCTTTACAACTTTTGTGCCGTTCTCTGACATCTGGACGTCTTCCACTCTAAAAGAATGGAACAACTTTTCCACAAATTCGACCGGGTCATCGGAGTGCTCTATTATCTCTATCCTCTTTCCGAGTACCTTTTTAACTTTATTTACGCTCACTCCTTTCTTTCCGATTGCAAGACCTATGTCTCCTTTTTTAACAACGAAAATAATTTCATTCTTATCCTTTATGCAGTCTTTAACAGTGGCTTTGGTAATGTCTTCAAAAATTGTCATGTATCTCATTTCCTCTGATGTAAGTTTTGTCCCCACTAAAGTCAGCTCCTTTTAAGCTTTAGTATATCTGAATCTCCCGAGCTTACGATGCCAAGCATAGAAATTAGATGGGGCCTTCCGCAGACGGCTCCAAGCTCAAGACTTGAGCCTCCAAATTCGTATAATGGGGTTTCAGAAAGTCCAGAAAATTTTTTCAGACGGCCTCCGAGCTCTTCACTGCAGTTAGAGGCAAATATCACCATTTTAACCTCTTTGGCTTCAACGGCCCTCAGGGTTCTCCTTTCTCCCATTATAACCGTGCCGGTATCCACAGCGGTCCTTATCTCCTTTTCAACATTGACCATCTCACGCCTTCCTCTCGTCAAGCTCCTTTCTCATTACAAGCTCGACCATCCCTGTGCCGAGCATCACCGGCCTCCCTACAATAACATTTTCCACAATGCCCCTTAGCTCCTCAACTTCTCCACGAATTCCTGCCTTCAAAAGGTGGTCTACGGTAATCTCAAAGGCTGCCCTTGCAAGCACCGAGGCCTTTTGTCCAGAGACGCCGTGCCGGCCAATGGCCTTAACAGAACCGTCTACGGTCATCATTTCAGAAATGAGCATGATGTGGCGGACATCTACCCTGAGCCCCTGTTCGTCCAGGGTGTCCAGGGCCTCGTTTATGATTGCGTTTCTTGCAGCCTCGATTCCCAGCACCTTGGCAATTTCGATGATATCGTTTGTCTTGGTTCTTGAGATATCCACGCCGTCGATTTTCAGGACATCTTTTAGGTTTGAGCCTTCGGTATAGATTACATACCCCTCTTCCTCTTTTCTCATGACCACCCTTTTGATGCTTTTTATCCCTCTTAGGTATACCTCTTTTGCCTTGCTCACTATCTTTCGCAGGTCTCTCATGGCAAGATTTGGCATTTTCAGGGTTATGGTACCTGCGTCATTTTCTATCTCCTTGCATTTAATTTTTCCAAGCTTTTTTACTATATCCTTTGTAGTAATGCCTCTGTTTTTCAATTCTTTTCTATCAAAAATAAGCTTGATAGAGGAGTCAATCAGGTCTGTTTCTGACCTTTTTAGGACGTCTCCAAGGGTTATTGATTCTATCTGTTTTGCCACGTCCTTTGCCTTCTCCTTATCACTTGCACATTCCTTCTCCAGGAAGACGGTCATAGTAGGTGTGGATGGAATCTTTCTTGCGTCGACAATCTCAATAATCCTTGGAAGGCCCAAGGTCACGTTCAGCTCGGCAACACCCGCATAGTGGAATGTACGCATGGTCATCTGCGTGCTGGGCTCGCCCATGCTCTGGGCCGCAACTATCCCCACGGCCTCGCCGGGCTCGACAAGGGAGTATTTATACCTCTTTTTCACTGAATCTACAATCTCATCAAATTCACTTTTGCTGACTTTAGTTTTCAGGAGCGAGCTTTCAAGGTCGGTGACGATACTTTCTGGAAAACCTCCCTCTATTTTTTTCAGCCTTTTTTTGATTTCTGGATTCGTAAGATACGCAGCCATTTTCATGCCTTCCTGTGCTTTACGACTTTCTGGACTATCTTGTCTACGTCCACGATATTTCCCCAGTCCGTTCTTGCCGGGTCTGCGCCATCTTCCCCGTGAACGAACTCGACAATTACGCCCCTGGTATCCCTTACGGTCATGTCGTACTCGACCTTGAGGTCAAGGAGGGCGTTAATAAGCCTCCTCTGCATGTATCCGCTCTGAGATGTCCTTACCGCAGTGTCGACAAGGCCTTCCCTGCCACCCATAGAGTGGAAGAAATACTCGATTGGGGTAAGCCCCTTTTTATAGCTTGACCTGACAAAACCCTTTGCCTCTGTCCCGATATCTCCCTGTTTGAAGTGGGGGAGGGTCCTGTCCACATATCCTCTCATTATCCTCTCACCCCTTACCGCCTGCTGGCCCACGCAGGCAGACATCTGAGTTAGATTTAGCAGGCTTCCCCTTGCACCTGCGATTGCCATAATCCTCGCACTGTTTTCTTTCCCCTCCTCTTCGGTTTCCTTTTCCATGTACTCATTTGCTATGCCACCGGACCTGTCTCTCGCCTCACTGAGCGACTGCATGATTCTCATCTCGAGCGTTTCACCGAGGCTCCTTCCAGGGAGTTGCTCTAAGATGCCCTCTTGATATGCTGAAATGAGTTTTTTAACCTCCTCTTCCGCATGGTCCAAAACTTCCTCTATCATCTCAAGTGCCTCTTCTGGCAGGTCCTCGTCATCTATGCCTGTTGAAAACCCCCGCCTCGTTATAACATTTATAACAATCTTTGTTGCCCTGTCAAGGAAGTCTCTTGCTGTATCCGTCCCGTAATCCTTCACAATCCTGTCCAAAAGCTCTCCAGCAAATGCACCAAACGAGTTTTCATCCATCACGCCCGCAAGCAATTTTCCATCTCTTATAACAACATACGCGCCGTATTCGCATTTCTCTTCAGTGCAAACATCGCATTTTTTGCATATCTTTGCCTTGAATGAAAGGTTCATATTCTCAGGAAGCAGCAGTCCGAAGATCTCCTGACCTGTGTAGTAATCTTTGTTTTTAGCGCTTGGCTCTGGAAGCTCCCTGGGGATTTCGGAGGAATACAGCATATTAAACGCCTCGCGTTTTGTAAATTTAGCGCCCGGCTTTGTCATCAGGTATGCGCCGGATATGTGGTCGTGAATGCCGCCTATTATGGGCCCCCCAAACCTCGGTGAGAGAATTTGTTCCTGCACCCTCATAAGAATCCTCGCTTCAGCCCTTGCCTCTTCGCCCTGTATGGCATGCAGATTCATCTCGTCCCCGTCAAAGTCTGCGTTGTAAGGTGGACAAACGCATAGATTTACCCTGAACGTTTTATATGGCATGATTTTGACTTCATGGGCCATCATGCTCACCCTGTGAAGGGAGGGCTGTCTGTTGAAGAGTACCACGTCTCCGTCTTTGAGGTGCCTGTGAATCTTCCATCCAATCTCTATCTTCTCCAAAATTTCCTCGACCTTTTTTACCTGCCCCAATTTTATCCGCATCCCATCCTCCCTCTCTGCGTAATTGGCTCCCGGGTATTTATCCGGCCCATTTAGGACCAATTTCTTGGCGTAATCCAAATTTCTCTCGGTAATCCTCATTGGTACAGTGAGTTCCGCTGCAATTTGCTCAGGAATCCCCACCTGATTTATGCTGATATTTGGGTCTGGAGACACAACGGTTCTTGCCGAGAAATTTACCCTCTTTCCAGAAAGGTTGCTCCTAAATCGCCCCTCTTTTCCCTTCAGCCTCTGGGTAAGGGTTTTAAGTGGTCTTCCGGACCTGTGCCTTGCTGGCGGAACCCCTGCAACTTCGTTGTTCAGATAGGTCGTGATATGGTACTGGCAAAGTTCCCACAAATCCTCCACAATGAGCTGGGGAGCACCTGCCTCGACGTTTTCCAAAAGCCTCTGGTTGATTCGCAGTATGTCCACAAGCTTGTGCGTGAGATCGTCTTCGCTCCTTTCACCCGATTCCAGCGTGATAGAGGGCCTCATCGTAACTGGCGGCACCGGAAGCACTGTAATTATCATCCACTCTGGCCTTGCGACTTCCAGGTCAAATCCCATCACTTCCCCATCTTCATCTGTAACCTTTTCGAGGCGCTCCCGAACGTCAGTTGCAGATAGCCTGTTTCTATCTTCAATAAACCCGGTAGGCTTTTCAAATTTTAAATCCAGCCGCTCCTCTCCACAATACGGGCACTTTTTGCCCGTTTTTGCATTTGCAAGGAGGTCGTCTACTATGCTCTGGCCGTTTTTGCCCAATTTTCTGGACTTTCTGATCTCCTCTCGATACTGTGCTATGCGCTCTTCGGCAAGCATCAGGCGCCCGCACTTTCCACAAACTGCATGAAGGATCTTGTTTATGAGCTTAATATGCCCGACGTGTATCACAGGCCTTGAAAGTTCTATTCTCCCAAAGTGCCCGGGACATTCACCTGCGCGGCCCCCGCATGTTTTACATCTCAGGCCGGGATCTATTACTCCTAGTCTCAGGTCCATAAGCCCGGTTTCAATGGGGTATCCGTCTTCGTCATAGGTATCTGCAGTGGTTATCTTTACCTCGGCAATTTTCCTTATATCGTCTGGTGATAAAAGGCCGAACTTCACACCAACTATCTTCTTTGGTAGGATTCTCATGCCTTCTCCCCCAATATCATCTTTGGATTCATCCCAAGGGACCTAAGTTCGTCCAAAAGCAGCTTGAAGGCGTAACTTACCTCCACATCGGCAGCATCTATGTCCTTTCCACATATAGAACAGTACACGGTGTCCCGAAGCTTGTCTTTCACTGCAATCGTGCCACATTTTATGCACACCTGCATTATGTAGCGGTCCGATTCATCGAGAAGCCTTTCCTTTAAAAGCAGGGAGGCACCATACCCGATTAGGCAGTCTCTTTCCATTTCACCGAACCTAAGGCCCCCCTCCCTTGCTCTACCCTCCGTCGGCTGTCTTGTGAGAACCTGCACAGGCCCCCTAGACCGGGCATGAATCTTTCCGGCAACCATATGGTGGAGCTTCTGGTAGTAGGCAACTCCCATGAATATCTCTGCATCGATTCTCGCTCCCGTCGTCCCGCTGTACATGACGTCTCTACTGGTCTCCTTAAATCCATTTTCTTTAAGGGCCGCTCTAAGCCTTTCTTCCTTTTCCCCTGAAAAGGGGGTGCCGTCAATCCGCTTCCCCTCTAGACATCCAACCTTCCCGCCTATCATCTCAAGCACCTGCCCTACTGTCATCCTGGAAGGAATTGCATGGGGATTTATAATCAGGTCGGGAATAATTCCGGATTCGGTAAAGGGCATATTCTCCTGTGGCACAATAGCGCCTATGACTCCCTTTTGCCCGTGCCTAGATGCGAATTTGTCACCAAGTTCAGGGATCCTCTGGTCACGCACCCTTACCTTCACCATTTTATTTCCGCTTATGCCTTCGGTAAGCATAACAAAATCAACAACGCCGGTCTCGCCATGTCGCACTGTTGTGGAGGTTTCCCTCCGTTTTTCTTTGGTCATCCCGTACTCGCTGATTTCCTCTAAAAATCTCGGCGGTGACGTCTTTCCTATGAGGACCTGCCCCGATTCTACTGGAGACTCCAGCTCTACAAGTCCGTCTTCTCCGAGATTTGCGTAGTCCTTCTCCGCACGATACCCTCTGATTTCAGAGTCAGGAAGTTCAAAGGCATCCAGTTGGCCGCCTGGATATCTCTTCTCCTCAACCTCGTAGGCCCTGTAGAAAGTGGACCTTCCAAGCCCCCGTTCGATTGACGCCTTGTTAAAAATCAGCGCATCTTCCATGTTGTATCCTTCAAAGGACAAAACGGCAACGACATAGTTCTCTCCGCTAGCCCTGGCATCAAAGCCAACCGCCTCCATTATTTTTGTTTCGACAAGCGAAACTTGCGGGTAGTGAAGCAGGTGACCTCTTGTATCTGTGCGGTATTTGAAATTTGAGGTATAAAATCCAAGGGACTGTTTTGCCATTCCAGCGCCCATGGTGTTCCTGGGTGCAGAATTGTATTCTGGAAAGGGCAGCACCGTGGTGCAGACCCCAAGCATTAAGAGTGGATCAATCTCAAGGTGGGTGTGTTCCGATGTCACGTCTTTTGGTGCGATTGCGATGAAGGTGTTCTCCTCTTCATCCGAGTCGATATACTCAACGATGCCCTTTGAAAGGAGGTCGTCCCACGCAAGCTCATTTTTTTTGAGGGCCTCAATGTGGGATTCTTTGAGCCTGGGTTTTCCATTAACAACAATAATCAAGGGGCGTCTTGCCCGGCCTGCATCGGTATTAACATATACTTCCTGGGTATCCTGGTCGTATGAGACGTTGGTCTGTTCAGAAATCTTCCTCTTCCGCCTGAGGGCTCTGATATTTGCCGTAAGCTCTTCTGGGTTGTCATGGGTACCTATGAGATTTCCGTTGATATACACGTTGGACTTCATTTTATTTCTCCTTTCCAATGGGCTTTATACCCATTTCAAATAACTTTGGCTTGATAACGCTTTCATCGTACCCTGTCGAAAACTCGCACGCAAGCGCCAGGTTCTTTACAAGCCCGCAGTTTGGGCCCTCTGGCGTTTCGCTAGGGCATATCTTTCCCCACTGTGTTGGATGCAAGTCTCTCGCTTCAAAGTGGGGCTGGGACCTGCTCAGAGGAGATATCACTCTCCTTAGATGCGACACCACAGAAAGGTAGTTTGTCCTGTCTAAAAGCTGGCTTACGCCCGATCTTCCTCCTACCCAGTTGCCCGTGGCAAGCGCATGGCGGATGCGCTCTGTAAGAACGTCAGACCGAACGGCAGTTGCCACAGTGGGCTCCTTCCCCCTGACAACAGACCTTTCAATCTGGTATTTTATGTCGCGCGTAAGATTGTAAAAGGCGACCCTGAAAAGGTCCTCCATCAGGTCTCCTGCAAGCCTGAGCCTCTTGTTTGCGTAGTGGTCCTTGTCGTCTTCTCCCCTCTTGTCAGATGCGAGCTCAAGCACCCTCAGAACCATTCTGCCAAGGTAGTGGGCCTTTCGTATCCTGTCTTCCTTCTCAACCCCTATATGGGGCAGAAGATATCTATCTATCACCTGCTCTGCCCTTTTCACCCTGTAATCTCTGGCCTGGCCTGCGGCGACCTTCTTTCCTATCACCTCTATTGCCCCTTCTGTTGTATTGATGTCCAGATATTCTTCAAGATTCTCCAGCATGTTTTGCTGGATGTCAGGGTCTGTAGAAATTGTATTAATAATCTCCTGGTCGGTCTCTAGTCCAAGGGACCTCATAAGTATTACAAAAGGTAATTTCCCTGGAACTGAGGGAAATGAGACTCCGATAAGTCCATCTTTATCCTGCTCTACGGTGACAAGAGCCCTAAAGCCCCCCCTTTTTGAAAACACCCTTGCAACCTCTGTCGCCTTCTTATATTTCTCGCTCTTTTCCAGCATAATCTTGTTTGGCGCAAGGTCCTCAATAGTTACGAGTGCCCGCTCCGAGCCATTGACGATGAAATATCCGCCGGGGTCAATTGGGTCTTCCTTCTTTTCGATGAGTTCATCGTCACTCATTCCATATAAATTGCAAATCTTTGACCTCACCATCGCCGGAAGCATGCCGATTTTTATAGGCACTACGTCCTTTTTTTCTTCGCCCCTTATGGGCGTCATTTCAAGAGTCACCTTTGAAAAGTAGCTGAGGTTTCTCAGCCTGGCCTCGGTGGGCGTAACATAGTTTATGGAACCGTCTGCCTCGGTTACCACAGCTTTATCGACCGAAATCTTTCCAAAAATCACACTGAAATCCACGTCTGTTTCGACTTTTCCTGTTTCGTCGACGACCTGCTGGAGGCGGTTTACGATGAAGTCGTTGAAGGAGTCTATGTGTTGCCTGACAAGCTCTCTCTTCTTTAGAAACGCACGCAAAACCTCTCCTGTTTCTATCATTACCTTCTCACCTCTCCTCAGGCCTGATCGCCAACAACAACCCTGTAAAAGACACTTTTACCTGCCGTCCTGCTCGGTCTTGTTATCTTTATGACTCTCCCGATATCGGCCTCCAGTTTCTTTACTACCGGGTCGTTTGACATGATTTTTGGTAGCTGCCCTCTTGTTATGTTGTATTTCTCGAGCACCTTTTTTGCGTCTTTTTCAGTAATAATCTCATGCTTGGGCACCAGTCCATGCGCCCGTATGTCTGGTTTTGCTATTTTATCCCCTCCTTACTAACGAGCCCGACGGGATTTGAACCCTCGCGGCCTTTTTGTTTTGCAAAAACCCTGGGGAAAAAGGAGCTTCGAGCGTAGCGAGAAGCGGGTTTTTAGGGTGAAGACCTTTTTTCAAAAAAAGGGATTCAATAACGAGCCCGACGGGATTTGGACCCGCGCCACCCGGCTTAAAAGGCCGGTGCTCTAGCCAGACTGAGCTACGGGCCCAGTTCCTCATGTAAGAATCAGTTGAGTACATATTTTCTACTTCACCACTTTTTTTGGAGCGCCTGTGAATGGCGCCCTGGTCGGGATTTGAACCCGAGTCACGGGAGTGACAGTCCCGTATGATAGGCCACGCTACACCACCAGGGCCAGATGACATACCTTTTTCTAACTATTGCCTTCTTTCTCATTTTTTACACAAAGTGGGCTGGCAGCGCTTCTGATTTTCCGTGGGCTCGCGCACCACAGTACAGCCAGAATCGCTGGAGGGCTTTACTTCCGTGTTCGGATGGGAACGGGTGTGACACCTCCGCTATGACCGCCATACCCAAAGAGTATTAACTTCGATAGTGGTATCTATATATAAAAGTTTCGGCTGGAAAAGTAGTTCGGAATGTAGATTTCCGCACTATTTTGAGAAAATGGCAAATACAAAGAGCCGGTGGAGATGAATTTAGTGGTTGCCGAGGAAGAGGGGAAAAGAGAGTATTTGCTACGAATATCAACGTTACCGAAGGTCATGCATTTCAGCTTTTCAGACTCTATAACAAGCGCAGGGGAATAGAGACTGGCTACCTGGTGAAGAATATATTCAGGACGAGGACGACCTTGAAGAACTACCCAGGGAGGCTGTTCTTTTTCCTCTTTTCTGTGTGTCTGTACAACCTTTGGGTGCTGGTGAATGCGTTTGTGGGGGCATTTGTCTTCGAAAGGCTGTGAAGAAGCCGTATCTAACGACAAAGATATTTGGAGCAATTTTGATAAGTGCTAA
>JAZFTU010000188.1:0-4330 GCA_036446855.1 Hydrothermarchaeaceae archaeon (SeqCode)
CAATTGGCCTAAATAAGGCAATCCCCTGCGGTTTGATAATTAACGAGCTTGTCTCAAATTCCCTTAAATATGCATTTTCCGAGGAAAAGAGAGGCGTTCTCCAGATAAAATTCCTTAGAAGCAAAGGCCGCGCCAAGCTTATTGTAAGCGACAACGGTGTAGGAATCCCAAAAGGCATAGACTGTAAAAATACAGAAACATTTGGGCTCAGGCTGGTGAACATGCTGGTGGAACAGATCGAGGGCACAATTGAGCTTAATAGAGGCGGCGGTACAAAGTTTACGATAACCTTCAAAAAAAGCATGGGTAATGTAAGAGTCAAAAGACCTTTAAGTGGTTTAAAAGGCCAGGGGCATGCGGCTTTTGCCACTCCCCCCCTAGTAGAAAAAGCTGTCAAGAGGGTGAAAGCGGGGGAAAGCGCCTCAAGCTTGCAAAGGAAGGCATGAGATGGTTTTGAGGGTATTCATGCTATATTCATACTATTTTTCAGGATATCAGGATATATACCCTCAATACTAGTTTTGTAAAAAATTAAAAAGGTGTCAAGTGATGGTTCGAGAGAAATATCTTTTAAATTCCGGAATTTGGAAAGTAACGGACCAGAAGATACCAGGATATACTTTAGGAGAAGGCCACGGGGAGATAAAAAAAAAGGAGTGATGTAAGTGGATTTAGCATGGTTTAATAATTTTGGGATAAATAAGAAGCTAATGATTGGTTTTAGCCTGGTTGCGGCGCTTGTTGTAATAGCAGGTTCGATGGGAATATACACGCTCGATTTGGCGGGCAAGGCAATTTACCAGATTGGCGAGGAAGAGGCGCCCCTTGTGGACGCCGCAAACGAGATGAAGATATCTATGGCAATGGCAAGAAACAATGTCGAAGAATTCAAAGGGGCAACGTCTGTCGTTGCGACAGACGATGAATCGGTTATCTCCGAAATAGAGGCAAATTACAGAGCGACAGTCGTAGACTTTGACGGCTTTGCCGAGGCGATAGTTGAGGGGGGAGAATACGATGGCGTAGTTGTTATCGCAACAGATAACGATAAGATTGTAAAGCTGGTCGAAGAGGCAGACAGGCTGCACAACGAAGAGTTCCAGGCGGCAACGGAAGATTTAATGGAAGCTGGAAAGAGCCTCGTCGCGCAAAAGAAGGTCCGCGACAGGGCCATGGGAGATATGGAGGCAATATATGACGAGATTACGTCTGACCTGGCAAACACCGAGGTCACTGTCGTTGATAGTGACGATTTATCCATTGAAAATAAAATGTATCTTGCCGACAAAATTATGGAGGCCAAGTTCTCCCTCGCAAATACACGAATCGTTATTGAAGAATACGTTCAGCAGGTGGATGCCTCCAATTTTGACGAGCTGGACGATAGATATAAGGGTTACATAGCTGAATTCGATGGCTATATAACCGAAGGCATAGATCGTGCGAACTCTGCCGGTGCAGGTAGTATAGTGGCAGCGATTGAGGAGCTGGACGGGGACCATGAAGAGTTCCAGGACGAATCGACGGTATTAAGGGACGAGCAAAGAACGCTTATCGCCCTAAAACTTGAGCAGGACGCAGCTATGGTGATTGTCGACAGCGTAGGTGAGGAGATATCCCTTCTTTTGACGCAAACCGAGGAGCTCGCCTCTGGAGAGATGCAAAATGCGATGCTTGATGCAGAGGCAATGCAGGGCCAGTCCAAAAATTTGCTCATTATAATGAGTATAGTAAGCGTTGTTCTGGCGCTCGCTCTCGGGCAGTACATTGCAAAGACTATCGCAAATCCCGTAAGGAAGCTTGAAGAGGTCTCAAAGATAGTGGCAAGTGGGGATTTGCGCGTCGACGTCGATGGGGAGCTTTTAAAATACGATAACGAGACCGGCCAGTTGGCAAAGGCCTTCCAGGCCATGACAGAGAATCTTAGAGAGCTTATAGGGAAAGTCAGAAACGGAGCAGGCTCTGTCTCCTCATCTTCAGAGGAGCTGGTTGCATCATCCGAGGAAATGAACGCCTCGATGGAGCAGATGTCTGCCACAGTACAGCAATTGAGTTCGGGGGCCCTGAGCCAGTCGGAGCAGGCGGAAACCGGAAATCAGGAGATTAGAAAAATGGCCGAAATGGTCCAAAGTATTTCCGAAAGCGCCAAGACTGCCGAGGAAATAACAAAAAATGCGAATGAAACGGCAATGACCGGAGGGGAGGCAGCCAAAGAAGCGACTGAAAGAATGGAAGAGATTCATGCCGTTGTAAATGATTCTGCGGTTGTGATAAAAGAGCTCGGGGAGAGAAGCAAGCACATAAACGACATAGTAAAAGTCATCACAGAAATTGCAGAGCAGACCAACCTGCTTGCCCTGAACGCCGCAATCGAGGCCGCAAGGGCAGGGGACCACGGAAGAGGCTTTGCAGTCGTTGCTGAAGAGGTAAGAAAGCTTGCCGAGGGCTCGGCAGAGGCCGCAAAACAGATTTCGAGCCTGATAAAGGAAATCCAGGATGGGATGGGAAAGGCGGTCGAAAGCATGGATACTGGTACCCAGAAGGTTGACGAGGGAAGTGAGACCGTAAGTAAGGCGCTTGCAGCCCTAAACGACATTGTCGAATCGGTGAGTACTGTTTCGAAAAAAGTAGAGGAAATCTCCTCTGCAACAGAAAAACAGTCCGCTGCATCAGAAAGCGCCGTAAAGTCCATAGATGAGATATCAGCAACGGCGCAAGAATCCGCAGCGGCAACAGAGGAAGCATCGTCGTCAACTGAAGAACAGACCGCAAGCATGGAGGAGATAAACTCCTCTGCTTTGGACCTCTCTCACTTGGCCCAGGATTTACTGGACTCCGTAGATAAGTTCAAAGTCCCGGAAACTTTTCAAAAGCAGGCGCCAATGCATGAGCCTTATAGAAAAGCAGAACAGGCGAAAGCTCCAGAAGACCTGAAAGTTGAGGCCCCCCTACAAAAGGCAGAAGAGGTCGAATTGGTGGCAACCGGCGGACAAAGCGTAAGACACGCAAGCGCCGCTAAGGTCAGTGCGGGCGGGAATGGGAAGGGGGGTTGAAAGATGGACGCTGGAAGTATGCATCAAAGGGGGCCCTTGAATGTCAAATGATAGTGAAGTAACCCAGCTTGTAAATTTCTGGCTGGGAAGCGAGGAATTCGGGGTTAACATAAGCCAGGTGAAGGAGATTATCAAGATTGAGGAGATAACAAAAATTCCCAACACCCCAGATTTCATGGAGGGAGTAATTAACCTCAGAGGACAGATAACCCCGGTGATGGACTTACGGAGCCGGCTCGGCATAGAGGCCGCCCAGGAAAGCGAAAATTCGCGCATGATAATCGTGGAAATTGGAAAAGATAACGTGGGGATGATAGTAGACTCGGTAACCGAGGTCTGCAGCATATCTTCAGGCGATATCGAACCATCAACCTCTTTTACCGGAAATGTCGACACCGAGTATATCCTGGGGGTCGGCAAGGTTGGGGACAGGCTGCTTATACTACTCGACTTAAGCAAGGTCATCTCCGGTACTGAATTAGAGCAGCAAAAAGAGATGGCAGGAATCACAGCATAGGAAGGTGAGGAAAATATGAAGGAAAATTTAGCGAGATGGGAAACTGAAAAATCAGGACAGGCGTACGATGTGAGTCGCCATGTTCAGGGGAATTTCGGCTTTGATTGCGACATCGAGTCGATTGTCAATGGAGACAAGGACCATTTAGACGATATGCAGGCGAAGGTTAGAGGAGAGTTAGGCTCCCTGCAAAAGGAAATGGACAGGATGATTCGGGGGCTTGAGGACAGAAATGGAGTAAAGTAAGGGCCGGCACTACAAGGAGGATTGGGTTAAAATGACCAAGGTCATGGTAGTAGACGACGACCCGGATGTTATATTGATTCTCAAGAGAGTTTTAAGCAGGCACGGGTATGATGTCACGGGGGCGAGGGGGAATGAATGCCTTAAAAAAGTTAGCGAAGAGAGGCCCGATATCATCTTCCTCGACGTCATGATGCGAGGTATGAGCGGCTGGGAGGTCTGCAAAAAGATAAAGAAGGATTCCTCCACAAGCTCAATCCCGGTCTCAATGCTTACCGTCAGAAAAAGCGAAAAAGACATTAAAAAAAGCCTTGACTCCGGTGCTGATAAGCACCTGGGAAAACCGATAAATTTCAAGGAAATTTTGATGACCATCCGGGATCTTCTCGAATTTGATAAGCTTGACGCCGAGAAAGTGATAGAAGGAGGGTGCGCAGGTGGATAATTACCAAATTAGTGCGAAGACATGCGATATTTCCAGGGATGCCAAAAACAGCCGGGTCTATGGTAGTGCATG
>JAZFTU010000189.1:0-7411 GCA_036446855.1 Hydrothermarchaeaceae archaeon (SeqCode)
CAAAAGAAGATAGGAGAAGGTCACCCTGAAAGCGAAAAAGTAAAAAAGCGTCTTGAAATGCTGAAGTACTGTGGGAATTGCAAAGAACAAATTATGATGAAAGATATTTTTGAATAGTTTTAAATCTCAGATTCGATAAACTGCTTTGTCAATTTGGCAAAACCTTTGTAAAAAGAAAGCTCAGCGCGCATCTCAACCTTCTCACAAAAGGCCGATACCCATTTATTTAAATGCTCAGAAAGAAACCTTTTTTGCATTCTTTGAAATTTCATTGCCTTATCCCTATTCCTCTCCTTCCAGGAGGTAGATTCCCTCTTGGCCAGGTGCTGCATAAATTCCAGTTCCACTGCTATATGGTCGGGTATACCCTTGTAGAGGGGGGATAATACAAAGTCACAATTTTTATAGAATTTTTTTACATCTAATGTGGAGTCTCCATAGAGAAGTCCTTTTCCATTCCTATGAACAGATTCGTGGGGAGATATGTGTTTTCCTGGGCCGAGAAATAGCATGGTATACTCTACCGCTAATTTCGGCAGGATTTCATTTTCCGGCATATCATAGAGCTGGATTTCAGACTCTCCCAGTACTCTGGAAATTTCTGAATTTCTTATGCGCTCGATGAGCTGGGAAGTTGCCTCCTTCTTAAAAATGATAGAGAGGAGACCATAGAGATTGGACCTCTCTAGAGATTCTCGCGCCTTTTGTTCCATATTCTATGCCTTTGAAACTGTAACTACGGTATCATTCCAGCGCTGCTGGCCGTTTATTGGGTCAGGGGAGTTCGGCACTATCCAGTTGGGGTGTACTCCGCGCTCAGTCCACCATTTCAGCTTGAGGTCGGGGTCATCGCCGCCGGAAAGCGGTGCCTTTTTTCCAGTGGCATATCTTCCATACTCCCAGTGACCCATGTGGTGGGAAATTGCTATCACGCCGGGAACAACACCGTCCGTTACAAACGCCTTTGTTGTAATCTCCCCTATTTTGGATTTGACCTTTATCATATCCCCGGTCTTAATGCCTATCTCTGATGCCGTTTTCGGGTTTATATGGCCGGGATTGTCATGGGCAATTTCGGTGAGCCATTTGCAGTTTGCCGACCGGGAGTGGATATGGACGTTGAGCTTGTATGTCGTAAGTATCAATTCGCCTGATTTCATAACCTGATGCTCTGGAATGGGAATATAAGTAGGTAGTGGATTAAAGCCCTTATCCTCTAAGAGCAGGGAGTACAGCTCCAGAAAGCCAGATTTATTTAATTTGTCAGGCTTAAAGCCGATATATATAGAATCCTCTATCAATTGGCCTACATAGCCCTTGTACGCATCTTTCGTATGGGTGTAACCCTTCTCCTTTGCATCCTCCTCGCTTTCTGCCTTGGATTTAGTCCAGTGCCAGTAAACGCCTGTCTCCTCATCAAAAACCACGTCGCTTCCGATGTGGGGTGCCACTTCTCCGGCATGCTCCATGTCTGCGTACCGCCCTTCTCCGATAAAGACCGGCTCATCGTGAATATCTTTGACCAATTTTTTGTAGCTGTAGTATTTTGGCTTGGCATCCGGGTCATGCCAGACTCCGTGCTCTTTCATGTAATCAAATCCTCCAGCCTCCTTTACTCCGGGCGTGTTCTCACATGAGTACCTGACAAATTCCTCGGTAGAGTCAAACCCCAAAGGAAAGCCCATCCTTTTTGCAATCTCTATGCAAGTGTCCTTAAAGTCTGTGGCCTCACCCAGTGGCTTTACAAGTGGCTGGCGGATGTAATATTCAGGTATTTGGGACGGGGATACCATGTCCTCCCAGTCCCATCTTTCTAGATAGGTGGCGTCAGGTATGATAAGGTCTGCAAGGGCCGCTGATTCGTCGTAGACGGTGTTTGAGCATACAGTAAATGGGATTAGGCTTTCGTCTTTTAAGATGTCTATGTTCTCTTGAACCTCGCCGTTTGCATAGACCGGCGTGTAGCAGTACCACATATAGAGGTCCGGTCGTCCGTTGCTTCCGTCTTTTATCATCTTGAGCACATGATGACTCATGTGGTGCGTCGGAAAGGCAGCGCCCTTGCCGTCCAATATATTGAGCTTCTTGGCACTCGGCTTATCCTTGGGCCCGTGGAGATGCACCCATTTTGCACCCACAGCCTTGCATCTCCCTCCGGGATTATCAATGTTTCCAGTTATGGCTGCAAGCATCTGGATTGCCCTCTCGGTTTCATTACCATTATAGTGAGTAACAGCTCCCCTGTAGCTTATCACGCATGCGGGCTTTGCCTTGGCAAATTCGATGGCCAAAGACCGAATCTTTTCAGCAGAAACGCCGCTTTCCTTCTCTGCCCATTCAGGGGAATACTGTCCAAGGTGTGATATTAAGGCGAGTACCTTTTCTTCAGTCGATGCAGCAGGGTCTTTTGTCACCTTGCAGAACTTGAGAAACTCCTCACCCTCACCTTTATAGAGACCTTCCTGCATTATCACGTTGCACATAGCAAGGACGACGGCACCATCCATCCCGGGCTTAATTGGTACCCACTCATTCGACCGGGCAGCGGTATTAGACAGCCTCACATCGAATGTAACCATCCTTACTTTTCGCTCTGCCATGGCTTTTACAAGCCTATGGGCCACGGGGGTGTGGTTTGTATGGGCCTCTAGGCAGTTGCTCCCGAAGTTCAGCACGAAATTTGCATTGTCAAAGTCCCAGTTGTCGTAGTGGGAGCCCCAGGTAAGCTCCTGTGCTGTCCACTTTCCTCCCTCGCATATGGAGGTGTGGTTTCCAACGGTCTTGGTACCATAGGACTCAAGGAAAATGCTTTTTACTATCTTGCTGGAGCTTGCCTTCATCCTCCCGTAGTGGAACATGAATTTTCCAGGGTTATCGGCTCTAATTTCCTTGAGTCCTTTAATATGTTTTCCATCTCTCTCATATCCCTCAATTATCATTCCAAGCGCTTCATCCCACGAGATCCTCTTCCACTTTCCTTCACCGCGCTTTCCCTCACGCTTCATTGGATAGAGAAGCCTGTCAGGGTCATAAACATGGTTGACGCCCGCCTGTCCCTTTGCACATAGATAAGGGCTTCTTATCGACTCTGGATTTCCGTCCAGCTTAACAAGCCTTCCATCCTCTACATAGCCTACCATAGAGTCTCTTGTGACGCACTGCCAGCAAGATGAGGGTATCTTTTTTCGTTCCTTCCCTGTCTCAGGGTTATAATCTTTGCTTCGCTCTAGCTCCATTGCATTTATGAGGGTTCTTCCTTTGTCTACTGTAATTATTGCAGCCGCAGCTGCCCCGAGTTTTAGGAAATCTCTTCGTGAAACGTTCATCATCTTTTAAACCTCCTCAGCTTAAGGGAAGCGCCTGCCCTATAAATACAAGGGAATACCGCATCCCAAACACGAAAATTACTACGAGGGCGCCTGATAGAGTTATAATCGGTATGGAATTTTTAGTCTTTGACCAGGTCAGGAGTAGCAATGGCAGGAACTGGCCCATGAGTATTTCACCATATAAATATACCTTGTCTGCAAGGGCAATCCTTCCTACAGCCGCTGCATCAGCCGGACCGTAGAGTAGCATTGCCATAATGCTCATTCCAAATATCAGGTCCAACGCAAGGAAGTACGAAAGGAACCTGCCCATTCCTATTACAAGTTCTTTGTTTATCGCCCTGCCTGCCAGCTTGTCCTGAGCAACAGTTATGAGTATTACCAGACCAAATCCAGAAACTATTGCGGAAGCCAGGAAGAATGCTGGCATTAGCGGGGAATACCACATTGCCCTGGCTGCCACGACTCCGAAGATAAATCCAGTGTATCCATGGACCAAAATTGCAAGTGGTACCCCAATCATGCCAAAAAACTTGGACTTGGACGCGTCATCTTTGAAGAGGTAGATGGTATATAACAACGCATTTATCGGGTATAATGTCAGTAGCAACGAACCCCATGCCATAACTGAAGTTACGTGGAAGTACGAGGGCACAAAGAGGTGCCAGAACCTTGCTGGCTGGCCGAGGTCTAATAAAAGCAAGATTGGCGCAACCGCAAGGAGCAGTACCGCAAGTACCGCAGATGTCTTTGCCACGGGCTTGTATTTTTCAAGCCCAAATACACGATACAGGGAGGATATGACGAATGTCCCCGCGCTTAGCCCCGTAAAATAGAAGTAAAGGGCAATTATCATCCCCCACTCATTTTTGTGGAATACGTTGTAAATCATTTCCTCCATCTTAATTGCCTCCTTCCTTCCTATCTTTGGCAGTCGAGGAATATTGCCCCTCGGGTACTTCAGGAGCATAAACATTGTAGCCTTTCGTTCTGCCGCCCATTATACTCTGCTCGGGAAGTATGTAGAAAACGTGTGGGCTAGTCCCCTGTTCTGGCTTAAGAACCATCGTAGGTTTGGTCCCCAAAAGTTTGGAAATCTCGCTATCGGGGTCGCTTAGGTCTCCGAAAATTCTGGCCCCACCTTGGCAGGTAACCACGCAGGCAGGGAGTTGACCATTCTTGACCCTGTGATTGCAGAAAGTGCATTTGTCTATCACATGCTTGTATGGAGAAACATTAGACTTCCTTGGCAGTATAAACCTCGCATCATATGGACACGCCATCATGCAATACTTGCACCCAATACACCTTTCGTAGCGTTGCAGCACTAGGCCGTCTTTATCCTTATATGTCGCCTGGACTGGACATACCTTGACGCATGGGGGGTCATCGCAGTGATTACATAGTCTTGGCAGAAAATGCTTCTTTACGTTTGGATATTCCCCTTTAACCAAGTACTTTACCCAGGACCTCCATACCCCCAGGGGAACATCGAATTCGGCCTTGCAGGCCACAGAGCAGGCGTGGCAGCCAATACAGCGTCCAAGGTCTATCACCATTCCATATTCGGCCATACTTTAAACCTCCTTGTCAGGTTCGTTATTATCAGCGGTTGTGTGTGATTGTGAATTAAATATACATAAGTACTTTTAATAATAAGTACTTTTTCATAAAAAAACTTATATGATTTTGGATTTATTATAAAAAAAAAATTATAAAGCATTTTCAATTCCTCCCTTAACTTTTAATATGTTATAGATGCGTATATATATTATGTGCATAAAATTTACAACAAAATTTTCGACGTTTAAAAAAGGAGGTATGCTATGGTCGGCGTAGGTCCGCAGGAACTCATAGTAATTCTGGCAATCATTATGCTGCTCTTTGGGGCATCAAAGATACCTGAGCTTGCTCGCTCCCTCGGAAAGGCAAAAGGCGAGTTTAAGAAGGGCATTGAGGATGGCGACAAAAATGAAGAAAAAGAAGCTCCAGCAGAAAATACTGAAAAAGAGGAGAAATCTTCTCCTGAATAGTTGGTAAAAATGGCATTTGTCGGCGGTCAGGAACTTTTGGTAATCTTGGTAATTGCCCTAATCTTATTTGGGCCAAAAAAGGTTCCGGAGCTCGCTAGGTCGTTTGGAAAGGCCGTAGCCGAGTTCAACAAGGCAAAAGACGATTTTTCGCGTGAAAGCCTAAAAGAGTTAATGGAAAACGAAACAAAGGAAGATAAAGAGGAAAAGCCTGCAAAAAATTCATCTTCCCAGTAGACTAGGGAACCCCAACTGACATGTTAATTGCTATCTCTGCAATGTCTGTACTAAACCCTGCAATTCTTGACATGCTGTCCAAGATTGTCTTTTGGATAAGGGAAGACTGAATATCCCTTTTCTGCTCAAAGAGCTGATTGGACAATCTTAGATGGTGTTTATCTATTTCCTTGACATCTGTAAAGACCTTATCTACAAGCTGTAGGTCCGAGTTGAACATTGCAGAAACTGAACTTTCGTATATTTCCAAAACCTTTCTGCCAAGCTTTGAAAATTCGCCAACGCTTGGCTCCTTTTCAACTTCCTCCAATTTAATGTAGTTTTGTGCAATGCTCTCCAGGTGGTCTGCAATTCTTTCGAAGCTTTTTATCACTATCCTGTAACCAAGGCTGTCCCTCTGGTGGGTTATCCCGAGCTTTTCTGAAACCTGCTGATAGCGGACAGCGCTTTTCAGCTGCCTTATTACAAGGAAGTACAGGCGGTCGATTTCCCTCTCTCTTGAAATGACGTCCCTTGCCAGGTCAAGGTTTCTCTCATCAAAGGCCCTCACCATGTCTGAGAGCATCGACTTGTTTATCATATGCATTCTCTTAAGCACCTGTATCGTTGGCATTCTCTGGTGGTCGAGTAGTATTTCCATTGTAACCGAGTCTCCCGTGTCCTCTACTATCTCCACCCCTATCAAAAATCTCAGGATTTTTCTGATGCCCTTCTTGTAATTCAGCTGGTCTCCTCTGTCAAGCTTGATATTTATTGTGTCGTATCCAACAAGATAGTAGGAAATTAAAAGACGCTCAAGGGCATCGATGGAGGGAACAGAGGATACATTAACAGTTATCTCCCTGGGACCTCTTTCCACAATACCCGGCTCGATTATTATTGAGCCTTCCTGCTCAGTTACTACCACAGAATCCCCCCGGACAAGCCCGGATTTTTTGACCCACTTTTTTGGGAGGGAGACCACGTACGTGGATCCGCCGGTCATATATAATTTTCGCGTTTCCATACATATCTCCGTATTCTATATATTTTCTATATACTCTATATACTATTTGGAAAAACTATATAAATCTTTGGCGCAAACTTTCAGGCAGGCAGGAGAAAAATGAAGAAGGTATTATTCGTTTGCGTTGGAAACTCTGCAAGGAGCATAATGGCAGAGGCGCTTTTTAATGCAGCAGCACCGGAGGGATGGGAGGCTTTAAGTGCCGGTACAAAACCTGCAAGCAGGATAAGCGATAAAGCAGCAACTGTTCTTGGAGAGATTGGGATAAAAGTTGAAAAGAAACATCCTTCCGTTCTTGACCCATCACTTGCAAAAAATGCTGACATCGGAATAACCATGGGCTGCGGCGTCGAGGACGATTGCCCGGTGCTTTTTACCTCACTTAAGGAAGACTGGGCGCTTGATGACCCGAAAGGCGCGCCCATTGAAAAATTCCAGAGGGTAAGGGGCGAAATAAAAAAAAGGGTAGATAAACTCGTAATGGAAATTGAGTCCGGGGCGAAGGGATGAAACTTCTTGCAACGACGGATGGGTCAAAAAGTGCAGAAAACGCATTAAGATTTGCAGGAAAAATTGCATCAGAATCACATTCCCGTGTCACTTTGTTGCATGTGATACCAAAGATTAACACAACAAAAGAAGACATAATTATCCTGCTTAAAGAGGAGCTGGGCTCTCCCAAGAAAGCTGGGACAAAATATCTCAAAGATGGAAGTGAAATTTTCGAGGAATTTGGCATTAAAGCTGAGACGAAACTCATTGAAGGCAGCCCAATAGATGAGATATTAAAGGAGTCAGAGGGATTTGAC
>JAZFTU010000190.1:0-3234 GCA_036446855.1 Hydrothermarchaeaceae archaeon (SeqCode)
CCTATCACCTTGTCTCCCTCTTTTAACACCGATGGAACGCCGGTTTTTGGTGCAACTGTTATTTTTCTTTCCTTTAAATCAAGATTAACTAATCCTGTGGCACTAGAAAAAATCTTTCCCTCTTCTTCATATGTTCCATCACCAGGGATAAATTCTTCGCTAAAGCCGACTTCCTTTCCGGGCAATACAAAATCGCCGCTTTCAACCATTTTACTCACCTTCCTTGGCCTTATCAAACCAAACTCCGTTTGCAGAGTTAAGATTCACTCGCTTTTAAGTCTTGCGATTCATTCTATATATATCAACATTTGTCTTCTTCTTTTCTTTTTTATGGAATTCATAAGAGTGGGGGAGCACAAAGTCCAAAGTTAACAGGTCTGTCACAATTCCACCGAGGCTGCTAATGTAGCCCAGTATAAAATCTCGGGTATCAGCATTGTGAAATGAGTATAAAACATTTCCCAACATTAGACCTTTTTCTAGAAATATTTTGTCTGCTCCTCTTTTATGAACCCCAAAAGGGGGATTTTGAAATACTGTGTCGCATTTTCCCTTTATATCTTTTACGTCCGATTTTATCCAATTGATATCCACATCAAGCCTTTTTGAATTTTTCGCAGCGATTTTTAATGCATCTTTGTCCCTGTCAAATCCGGAAACATTCTTTGCACCCATGCATGCGCACCCTATTGCAAGCTTCCCTGTCCCGCATCCCAGGTCATACACACTCTTCCCTAGAATGTCTCCCTTCAAATACGCAAGGTTAATTATTTCCGCTGCTACACCTGACGGAGTTGTATACTGCTCAAGACGAATTTTCGGGTCTTTGAAGGCATCGCAGCTTTCGAGTAAAATTTCAAGCCTCTTTTTTGTAATCATGCTTACATATACCCCTTTATTTCTTATCATATTTCTGTGGATTCAATCTCAGAGTAAATATGGACTCTGTAGTCAAATACTTATTAAGAAAAACCTGAAATAGAAGGCGAAATGGTAAAAGTAATAGAAAAAGAGATAGAGAAGGAATTTCACATCTGTGACAAATGCGGCTATGACCTCGGATTTCATGTATCCTTTGAGAGGGTCCAGGATATTTATGAAATCATCCTCATCTGCCCAAAGTGTGGACAGCGATACAGGCCGGGATGGAACGTAGAGCTGGGCTGATACATATACTTATATCTCATCGAGTCTGTAGTCCTCCCACTTCCTTTCGCCCAGCACGATTTCCAGTTCTATTGGAGTTAGGAGAGGCCGTTTAAATTTTCCTGCATCGTCGATAGAAACTCTTGGACAGCCAGTATTTACGAACGAATCGAGTTTTCTGAAGGGGAAGAGATTTTCAGGCGTAATTTCTTCAAGGGAGATGAGATATGCTTTCTTTTCCTTCTCTTCGAGCACCTTTTTTAGTCTAAACGCAAGGTCTTTTCGCATCTGTCCACGCTTTTCGCTGATGATTATCCCGAACGTTTTTGCTTTTTGTGCATTTGCAATTTTAGCAAATCGCTGGCGAAGTATTTTGTCTTTTAAGGCCTCGATATCCCTTACTTCCCTCAAAATCGGGTCTACAACAAACGTCCTTTTTCCGGTAGCAAGTGCCACGCCCAGGGGGTGGAAATTTCCGCTCCCTATATAGATGAAGCTTTCCACCTCATCTGAAATTTCCTCGGCGCTTTTAAACGAGCATCCAAGCACCTGGCCTTCATGCTGTGTCCGGCCTTTTCCTTTCCCCACCTTGACCACAAATCCATTATCCTCAAGAAGCTTTTTCACCTTCCCGAGCGATTGCACATGCTGGACTGTCGTAACAAGCCCAACGGTCTTTGTAAATTTTTTAAGGTTTTTTTTGACAAGTGTTACAGGGTCTCTTTCATCAGACACCGGAATGTATTCAACAGGCACCGCACTTTTCTCAAATATTGGTGAGTGTCCGAAGTGAAAGAGTGCATCCACGCCTACACGCTTCATCGAATCATCCGCAAGGTCGCATGCACCGTAGCACGGGTCTCCCGAGATGATTACTTCACAATTGCATTCATCCTGTATCGCATCGCAAATCTCAGTCGCCCTGTCCTTTAGGCCTTCTGGTAGCTGGAGTCCGATAACTCGGTAGCCCTTTTCTTTGATGATTTTTACAATCCGATCTATTTCGAGGTCGTGCATCTTATGTCTCTTATCCCCTGCCAATTAAAATAAGCTTAGCCGTCCAATCCAGTAAAACACATAGACATTAATGTAAGACTTATTTTAATGATGTAGTATGACAATGGTAAAAGTATCTACAAAAGGACAAATAGTTATACCAATCGAGATTCGAAAGAGGCACGAGATAGTCACTGGAATGGAGTTGGAGATACTTGACTTTGGAAAGGAGATCGTACTAATACCTGTCAAGGGTGACCCGATTAAATCTGCAAAGGGACTGATAAAGTTCAAGCGTCCCCTCTTGGAGATATTATCCGCGGTCAGGGACGAAGAGAAAAAATTCGTGATGACAAAAAAGGGTTAGAGATGGAGAGATATGCACTGGATAGCTTCGCAGCCCTGGCTTATCTTGGTGGGGAAAGAGGCTCCGAAATCATTGAAAGGCTTCTTGTAAAGGCCAAACAAGTGGAAATAAAACTTTTCATGTGCTATGTCACTCTTGGAGAAATCTATTACATACTGTTTAGAGAAGAAGGGGCAGAAAGGGCAAATGAGGCGATGGCATTGATTAAAAGATGGCCAATAGATTTTGTCACCGTAGACGAAAAGACATGCTTGATTGCCGGAAGGATGAAAGCTACGCATGCAATTTCATATGCCGATGCCTATGTCGTGGCACTCGGTCTGTATAAAGATGCACGGCTGGTTACCGGCGACCCCGAATTCAAAGAGGTCAGGGGCGTTGTCGATGTGATGTGGATATGTTAGGTCATTGGAACTAAGTTTTAAATAGTTAAGTATCTACAAGTATATTATGTGCGAAGTTGCTCAGAGTGGAAAACATCAAACCGAATGGATTACAATATCGGTAGATGAGTACGAATCTATGAAAAGAACGATTGATGTTCTGTCGGATAAAGACCTTATGAAACAGGTCAAAGAGGGCAAGAAAAAAGGGACTAAGGTCGTTGACTTCGAGAAACTTGCTGCTGAACTTGGGATCTAAAACTCATCTTTATGTTTAATTGCTTCAATCGTAACTACTTTTTCTTTATAATTTATTGTATATACAATTCTAAACCGTTTTTC
>JAZFTU010000191.1:0-12709 GCA_036446855.1 Hydrothermarchaeaceae archaeon (SeqCode)
AGGCAGGTGTATCCAATGACATCAAGCTCATAAGAACCATCCTCTTTTTTTGTGAATTTCAACTCTTCACCTCCAATTCATTAAGTAGTGTCTATATGTTTTTCGTTTTGTTGAGATTAATCAGCCTGCGTAACGTTTGAACTATCAAATTGAGGTTAGCGAAATGAAAATCCCAATCTTTCGGGACGAAAAAACAAAAGTTTTATATATTAGTTTTGTATATTCTCATCCCGGTGAATTGTATGGATGACTCTAGAATCAAGGGATATTTGGGAACAAGTAATTTGGTTGGGGTAAGAATAGATAAAGATAACGGGCCTCCAGACGACAGAAGGCCGCCTAAAAAAAAGCGTTTTTGCCAGATTGTAAAAGAGGCCACTGAAGGAAGTTCTTGTATTTTTGATGCCGATGATTTGGACTGCCCGAATGCCATGATTGCCCTTGGTTTTCAAGAGCCGAGCTTTATTGAAATCGAGACGAGGATTGATCCTGCAGATACCAAATCTGTCGAGGTCGCTCCATTAAACGAGATGGAAAGCCCGGACGTCGTGCTTATTATCTTAAATCCAATGCAGTTAATGATGATTGGAAATCGAATGGGGATTATTGAGGCAAAATTCAAGGGGGACATGGCCGTCTGCGGAGAGGCGACTGCAAGCGTCTATATGAACAAAAAGCCAAATATGTCCCCTCTTTGTGGAGGAGCGCGAAAGTATGCAAAATACAAGGACTCCGAGCTTATTTTTGGTGCACCCTTGCAATATTTCAAAGACCTTGATGAGAAGATTGCCACAATGCCGGTTAAAGACAAGGTTGCCTCAAAACTCAAAAAATTTAAAATCTTTGGCGGTTGAGTCACCGGGTGTCCCTGTAAAATTTGCTAAATCTCCTGGGCGAAATTCCAATGAAAAACAGGAACCGGTTAATCTGCATGTGAATCCAGGTTTTTAGGATACCGTGTTTTTTCATCCTCCTAGGTGAGCTTATGATTTTTGAGTCCGGCTGAACAAGCCTCCCAAATTTTTTCAGCTTCTTGCAAAGGCAGATATCCTCCATGAGTTCAATTTCACTAAAGCCCCCTGCCAGATCAAACGCTGATTTTCTGACAAAAATTCCAAAGTCGCCGGTATAAACCTTCGATATATTCGCCCTCAAATTTGAGATATAGCTTATTGCCTTAAATGTGGATGAATCGTCGTCTAAGTGGAATTTTAATGCTCCGCCAACAACTTTTCGGTCCCTAAGTGCGCTTTCAATTTTTATTAGTGAATCCTGTGACAGCCTGCAGTCTGCATGTAGAAAGAGGAGAATATCTCCCTTCGCAATCCGGGCTCCCGCGTTCATTTGCCGGGCCCTTCCTTTTCTTGCAGAAATCACTTTTGCATATTTACCGGCAATTTTTTGCGTCCCATCAATGCTTCCGCCGTCGACAACGATAAGCTCATAGTCCCCCTCCAGCTGGCAGGCACTCTTTAGCGCCTCCTCGATATTTTTTTCCTCGTTTAACACGGGCATTATTATCGAGATCATGACAATCTCTCAACAACTTTTCAGTGTCCGGCGCCAGGGGATTGAACCTTTGTCATTTCTGCTAAATCGGACTTTTTGAAGCCCAGCATCATTGTGCAGATTCCGCCTATGACGATAAATGCAAGCAGATTGCTCACCCTCATAAGCGCGATAACCGCGGCAGAGAGCACAGGGTCATACCCTGTCTGCGAGAAGAATATAAACAAAATCGCCTCTTTTGAACTTACAAACTCGGGTAGGGCCGTTGGAATCATCCTTATTATTGCATACATGGTGAATATCAAAAAGAGGGCCTCCATATCTACGGGCGCCCTCATCGCCTTAAATGCGTAGGTAGCAAGCGTTCCATAGGCGCCCCAGACAAATGCCATCATGACGAGGAGTAGCAGGAGAAGGTCTTTTCTTTTAGTAAGCACCTTGAGGCCCTTGTTGTATGTTTCCACTGTCTCCATTATAGAGTCTTTCTTATCAGGCGAAATCTTCTTTATCCTTGATATAAGGCCTATCATCTTCTCTACGATGCGTTCGGCCCTCTTTACATTCCATCCCAAAAAGAAGAGGATGCCCCATCCGCCAATGTTCACGGTAAGTGCGACAGCAAGGCCAATCATTATGGGCCACGGGACTGAATAGTTTAAAACTAAGTATATTCCAAGGGGGAGCGTTATTATTCCATTTTTTACGGATGCTATCGCCCTGTGTGCTACGGTGCCGGCAATTACCGTCCCAGCGTCAAGCCCAAATTTCTTTACCGCAAAGTAAACCCTCGCAACCTCTCCGCCGTACGCAGCTGTCGGTGTTACCTCATTGAAAAAAACAGATGAATAGACAATCTTTAAGACATCCGCATTTCTCAGCTTCAATCCCTGCATGTGGAGGATGACCTGCCATCCCGCCGCATAGCCGGTAATCCCGATTATATAAGCCGATGTCACAAGGGGAATGTACTTTAAATCGGCGGTTTTTAATAGTTCGACGATTTCTCCCATCCCCACATAGAATATTATGCTGACCCATATGACAAATGTCAACACTATTAATCCTAAAACTTTCTTGCTAACCAATCTGACACCTCATCAAGTTTTTTTATCCTTTGGCCCGTACCAAACTAAAAATATTATAGATAACAATACCGTGTATGTAGAAATAAAAAGCTGCCAATACAGTGGGTTTTTGGCAATGTAGAGAAACACAAAGCTTACGATTAAGACGATGTAAAGGGGCACGTGAAGTCTATAAAAATCCGACACTAAAGTCGCCTCCATTTGTCTTCTGTTAAATATCTACTTCCTCGATTCATGCCTTCGCCTCCGGCTTCTGCATCTTCCCTTTTTATTATATTTATATGTTTTGGTTTATTGGGCGTTGCGCAAAAAGTGTCCTTTTCACGACAGGAAAGGTTTAAATATATTAAAATTAATATTCTTAATGGACAATAATATACTTTGAAGTACAAAAGTATACACTCACGGATGATTTAATGAACTTTGATATGATTCTAAAGGACGTAAAGGGCCGATTTAAAGGGTTTGACAGAGATTTTGAGATGCATAGAAAACCCATGGACCTTTCAGAGGCCATCATTGGCGCGAAAGATTTAAGAAATGCGATAATCTCAGAGATAAAACCTGCCTCGCCCAGAGGAAGGATTAGAGAAGTTAAGAGTCCAAAAACCATTGCCAGATGCATGATAAAGGGGGGCGCCTGTGCACTTTCAGTTCTTACTGAAGAAAAATACTTTGGAGGGAGCCTTGAAAATCTCCGTGAGGTCTCCAGAGTGTCCTCGGTTCCGGTGCTGCGAAAAGACTTTATCTTTGACAAATGCCAGATAGACGAGGCGTATTACTATGGTGCAGACTCGGTGCTTTTAATTGCAAGTTTTTTTGACGGGCGAAAATTGAAACGATTGATCAAAAAGTCAAGAGAGATGGGTATGGAACCTTTAGTTGAGGTCCACTCAAAAGAAGACCTAAAAAGAGCTGAAACATGCGGAGCCAAAATTATCGGGATAAACAACAGGGACAAGGACACCTTAAAAGTCAACCTCGAAAGGACAAAGATTATTGAATCCGCGGGGGGAATAAAGGTGAGTGCATCTGGCATAAAAGACGTTTCCGACCTTAAATTTGTACTGGAATACTGCGATGCGGCGTTGATTGGCACTGAGATTATGAAAGCGCAAAATATAGAGGAGAAGGTAAGAGAGTTTGCTTTCGCTTGATGATGTGTCAGGAATAGTAAAGAGGTTGGGAGCGCCCTCCATAATCCCGCTTGTTAAAGTAAAGGATATGAAATTACGGCCTGTCGATGTATATTCAACATTGAGAGAGAAATCCTCGCAGTCTTTCCTCCTTGAATCGGCAATAGTAGGTGAGAAGATTGCCAGGTACTCCTTCCTTGGATGCGACCCTGAAAAGATAATTAGAATAAAAGATGGGGTGCTTTTCGTAAATGGCAGAAAGTCGGACCTCAAAGATGGTCCAATTTCGGTGCTCAGGGACTTTATTTCAGGATACAGTGTTTATAGCGAAGGCCTTCCAAAATTTTTCGGCGGGCTTTTGGGATTTTTCTCCTATGATATCGTGCGATATTTTGAGGACATAGGGGAGGACACGTCTGACGACCTTGGCCACGACGATGCCAGATTCATGTTCGTAAAAGACCTCGTGGTTTTTGACCACTGGCGAGGTGAGATGCTCCTGATTTCAAATATGATAATCGAAAATGATGAAGAAATCACTGATAAATACAATAACGCAGTGGAAAAGATAAAAAAATTAGAGGACATCGTAGATTCTGCGGTTCCCTCAAATCCTACATTCAGAGATAAGAAGGTCAGATTAAAAAGCAACTTTAAAAAGGAGGATTTTTTGGCAATCGTTGGGCAGGCAAAGGAGCATATCTTTGCAGGCGACATATTCCAGGTTGTTCTTTCCCAGAGATTTGAATGTGAGTTGGATTCCGACCCGTTTTGTGTCTATCTTGCCCTAAAAGAGATAAATCCCTCCCCCTACATGTACTTGTTAGAGCTTGAGGATATGAAAATAGTCGGGTCAAGCCCTGAGATTCTTGTAAAAGTAGATGGCGAAAGAATAGTACTTAGGCCAATTGCCGGCACAAGGCCACGCGGGAAAGATGCGGTTGAAGACGAGGCCCTCTCAAGGGAGATGTTAAATGACCCAAAGGAGAGGGCAGAGCACGTAATGCTCGTCGATCTCGGTAGAAATGACCTCGGGAAGGTCTCAAAGTTTGGCTCTGTAAATGTCGACGACTTTATGGCCGTTGAGAAGTACTCGCACGTCCAGCACATCGTAAGCAACGTCACTGGAGAACTCAATCACGATTCTGATTCAATTGACGCCGTCAATGCCACCTTTCCAGCAGGGACGGTAAGCGGTGCTCCCAAGGTTCGGGCGATGCAGATTATAGAGGATCTGGAGCCATCCAAGAGGGGTGCATATGCGGGCGCGGTAGGGTATTTCGCATTTAACCTGGACATGGACTTTGCAATTACCATAAGGACTATAATTATCCAGAAGGGGAAGGCGTATGTTCAGGCAGGCGCAGGGATAGTTGCAGATTCAGACCCGGAAAGGGAGCACCAGGAGTGCGTGAGCAAGGGCAAGGGCATGATGAAGGCAATAGAGCTTGCAGGCGGCTGAATATGAAAGTTCTTATAATCGACAATATCGACTCATTTGTGTACAATCTCTACCAGTACGTGGGAGAGCAGGGGGCGGAGGTTGTCGTTAAGAGAAATCACATATCAATAGAGGAGGCAGAAGAGATTTCCCCTGACAGAATCATCATAAGCCCGGGTCCTGGAACCCCTGAAAATGCCAAAAACTCAATACCTATTGTAAAGGAATTCGGAAGAAAAATCCCGATTCTCGGTGTGTGCCTAGGGCACCAGGCAATTGGCGTCGCCTTCGGGGCAAATGTGGTTAGGGCAGGTGTTATCGTACACGGAAAAACCAGCGAAGTTACGCATGATGGGAAAACGATTTTCGAAGGTATAGAAAGCCCGTTTTCTGCAACAAGATACCACTCCCTTGCAATCGATAAGAAAGGATTTCCCAGCACCCTGGAAATCTCTGCCAAAAGTTTAAGCGACGGAATAATCATGGGTATTAGGCACAAGAAATATCCCATAGAGGGCGTACAGTTCCACCCAGAATCGATTCTTACGGGCGAAGGTAAAAGAATAATAAAGAATTTTTTGGAAGGTGACAGGAGTGAATAGATATATCAGTAAACTAGTGGAGGGTAAAGACCTGGAAACTTTTGAAGCTATGGAGGCCATGAAAATTATTATGTCTGGGAATGCGACGAATGCCCAGATAGGAAGCTTTCTTACGGCGCTTAGGATGAAGGGAGAGAGCATAAGCGAGATAAGTGCATGCGCAAGCGTGATGAGAGAGTTTGCAGAGAATATAAATCCTAAAGTTTCAGGGACGCTCCTTGACACGTGCGGCACTGGCGGAGACATAATAAAGACCTTTAATATAAGCACGATATCTGCATTTGTAATCGCAGGTGCAGGAATCCCAATAGCAAAGCACGGGAATCGCTCGGTGACCTCAAAGGCTGGGAGTGCAGACCTCCTTGAAGCCCTGGGAGTAAGGATGGATATTGCACCGTCGGACACTGAAAAGACGATAGAGGATATCGGGATAGGCTTTATGTTTGCACCTGCCTTCCACAAGGCCATGAAATATGCAATTGGCCCAAGAAAAGAGATAGGCATAAGGACCGTCTTCAACATCCTAGGCCCCCTCACAAATCCAGCGGGGGCAAAAGCTCAGATTCTGGGGGTCTACGATGAGGCCCTCACAGAAAAAATAGCGAGGGTCCTTGGAACTCTTGGAACAAAAAAGGCGCTGGTAGTTCATGGAATCGGGGGTCTTGATGAGATTTCAACGTTCGGAGAGACCAAGGTCTCAGAACTTGAGAACGGGAAAGTTCAAACATATAAAATCAAACCAGAGGACTTTGGAATTCATAGAGCCTCCCCAGAAGAACTTTTGGGAGGAGATGTCAAGCAAAACGCAGACATTGCGACTAGGCTGCTCAAGGACCAGGAAGTCGGCCCCAAGAGGGACATCATAATCTTAAATTCTGCTGCTGGAATCTACGCAGGGGGTCTTGCAGGTTCAATAAAAGAAGGTATATCCATTGCTGAAAATTCCATAACATCGGGAGCCGCCTACGGTAAACTGACCGCCCTTGTAAATTCATAGTGAAAAACATGAAGGTAAAAATATGCGGGCATGGAACGAAGGAGGACGCTGGGAGGAGTGTAAAACTCGGAGCAGATTTTATTGGTGTTATAGTTGATGTTCCCGTAAACACGAAAAGAAAAGTTTCAGTGGATAAAGCGGCCCAGATTATCCAGTCCATTACCCCTCCTGCAAGCGGGGTTATGGTCATAATGCCTGGCTCGGTAGAAAATGCAAAAGAACTTTATGAGGCCGTAAAAGCCCCATTTGTCCAGCTCCATGGTGATGAAAGTGCAGAATTTGTAAGGGAATTAAAGGGCCGCATTCCCGCAAAGATAATTAAGACAATCCCTGTAGGTGGCCCGGATGCTATGAGCTATGCAAAAAAGCATGCAAAATTTGCAGATGCCCTGCTTCTTGACACTGCCGCCGAAAAAGCTGGGGGAAGCGGTATTGTCCACGATTGGGAGATTTCAAGAAGGATAGTTAAAGAAGTGCAAATTCCTGTGCTCCTTGCCGGGGGTCTAACCCAAAAAAACGTGAAAAATGCGATAGTTGCAGTGGGGCCTTACGGAGTCGATGTGGCAAGTGGTGTTGAGGATGCTTTTGGAAATAAAGATTTCAAAAAGGTCAAGGAGTTTATATTCAATGCGAAGTCCAAAATTCCTTAAACGTTATCCAGGTCTTCGGTAGGACTTGTTCCAGTTCCATGTCAGAGGAATATGCCTTATTTACCATTTTTCTCTTACTTAGGGACCTAACAAGGCGTTTTTCGAGAACTTTTTTCCAACGTGTTTCATATTCTATTAGCCTTTCTTTTGAAGTGTCATTTTCGACTATTGCCCCATTTATTACTCCTGCTGCAAGTTTTCCTGCAAGAATTCCACTCAGGATGCCAGCGCCGGATATTGCGTCGGTCATCGCGGCAGCATCTCCAACAAGAAGAACGCCGTCAGAATAAGTGGTCTTAAGAGCCCCGCCTATCGGAACGAGGCCTGTAAGTGTGCTTTCTATTGAGGAATTTTTTAATTTCTTCGAGGCTATGGGGTGTTCATTGATGAATCTTTCGAGGTATTGTGCGGGCCTTAATTTTGCAAGTGATTTTTTTATTCCTAGGCCTACTTTTGCGCTGTTTTTTCCAGTTGGGTATATCCAGGCATATGCACCGGGAGCATAATCCACCCCAAAATAGGTCTCTGTGATAGAGGGGTCCTCAAGTTCGACGCTATCCATCTCGTGCTGGCGGCATATCGCTATGTTTTCCCGGCTCTGTGTTGGGAGGCCTGACCACTTTGCAACCCTTGAAAAAACCCCGTCTGCCCCAACAACTACCTTGCACCGGACCTCTCTTTTTTTTCCATCTTTTCTGTACAGAACGCCCCGGATTCTGCCGTCTTTTTTGAGAAGGCCCTCGGCCCTTGCGCCTAAAAGAAGTTCGGAGCCAGAGTCTACTGCCTGTGCTGCCAAAGATTTGTCAAATTCCGACCTGTCTACTATCCAGCCATTCATGCCTGCCAGCTGGAAAGCCCCGCTGGGAAGATAGGTCTTCATAGCGTGTACTTCCTGCTGGATAAACTTTCTGTCAACTTTAAAGTATCTCGTAACAAGCTTTGACACGTATCCTGCGCATGGAGACTTTTGCCCCGCCTCTTCTTTTCGCTCCAAAACAAGAACGCTAAGTCCCTTTTTACTTGCAAACTTTGCAGCAGAAGAGCCTGCGGGGCCCGCCCCCACAACGACGACATCGGTTTTCATAACAGGGAATTGTCAAACTAGAATATTTATATTGTGATAACTAGATATATGTCTCCAACAATAAGTATTAGGGGTGAAAATATGGCGAAATATGTTGTAATTTCGAGTATAACCGAAGAGGGTGCTACTACGCTGAAAAACCGGCCTCAGCGAATAAAAGAGGTAAATGATGAACTGGAAAAGATGGGAGTAAAGGTTTTAGAGCAATATGCCGTCCTAGGGGAATTTGATTTCCTAAATATCGTAGAGGCTCCCGACAATGCCACGATTACACATGCCATGCTGGAACTGGCATCGAGGGGGGGAATACGGACCAAAACCATGCCGATAATGGCTATTGAGGAGCTAGTAAAAGAGTTAAGCTAAGAACGCGCCTTTTCCAAAATTTTATCGGCCTTTACCTTGTGAAAAGAAATCCCTAGCTCATCCGGGCTGATGCCCATGGCAAGTCCCAGAAGCTGGGGATACTGTAAAACCGGGATACCATAATCCTCTTTATATTTTGACCTGATTTCCATCTGCCCGAGGTCATACTGGATACGACATGCAGGGCAGACGGTAACGATGCAATCTGCCTCCGTGTCCTTTAATTCGACTAGCTTTTCCCGGGTCATTTCTATAGAGAGCTTATCTTCAAGTCCCCTAAGCACATTTCCGCAGCATTTCTCCTTTGTTATGTAATCTATGCTTGTAGCTCCGGTAATCTCTATCATTTCATCGAGGATATGGGGATTACTGATTTTCATAATTTCGCTGGGTTTTACGGCGTGGCACCCCAGGTGCGCTGCGGCCGCGATTTTAAGAGGCTTTTTTATATGTTTGGATATCTCGTCTTTTTGGGAGTAAAGAACCTCAATCAGGTGCTTTATCTGGATTTCTCCTTTGAATTCCTTTCCTAACTCTTTTAGGACAGAATTTATGCGTTTTCTGTCATCCTCGTTTTCCTTGAGGACAGTATTTGCCCTTTTTAAGGCACCAAAACATCCGTTGCAAGGGACCATCATGTCAAGTCCCATCTCCTCTGCAAGGGAGATGTTGTAGGCAGCCATGGCAAGCCAGGTGTCGTGGGCAAGTGGAGTTTCCAGCGGGTAACCGCAGCAAATGTAGCCCTCCATATCTACAAGTTTTATTCCTAGCTTGGAAAACACCTTTCGAAAGGAGGCCTCGTAGCTAAAATCCTTTGTCGGGATTGTGCACCCCAAATAGAGCGCGTATTTCTTTTCTTTCACTTTTCGTCTTCCTCGCCTTTAAAAAAATCTAAAACCCCTGTTTTTTCCATAATGGTCTTTACTGCCTTGACATTTACCCCTGGCGGGTCGGAAAGGCCTGCTTTCTTTCGCTGCTTTGATACAAAGCCCACGAGGATATTTGTAAGTCCATTTTTGTACACCATCCGCATGACCTTCTGGAACTTTGCGGGAGCGATGCCCTCTTTTAAAGCCTCACTTTGAAGCCCCATGATAACGTCGGTTACTTTCACGTTCTGTGGACAGTGCTCATAGCAGTTATAGCATGCGGCACACTTCCAGATGGTCCCATTACTTATGAGTTTCAGAATGTTCTCATTCTGGGTTTTTTGTATTATTTCCCTCGGCCTAAAGCCAGAATCAAGGCTTGCCACAGGGCAGGTCCCGCTGCAAACTCCGCACTGGTTGCAGGTGTAGACCATTTCCCGAAAGTTGGTCGGCTCACTATTCAAGAAGACCTTCACCTTTGGCCCTTTCAATCTCGGAGGAAAAATATTTCTCTGCCTTTTTCGCATCCATAAGATTTTCCAGGTCTTTTTTGAGGCTTGTCGGCTTTACTACAATGAACCAGGAGTCAAATTTTAGGATTGAAGGGTCGTCTGCGGCCTCCTGATGGGTCTCCAAAACTTCACCCGTTACTGGGGAGTTGAGTTCTGATGTGGCCTTGACTGTCTCCACTACCCCGAATGTTTCCCCCTGGGTTACGGTGTCACCCACTTCCGGGAGCTCAATATAGACAATGTCTCCTGCCAAAGTTAGGCCCAGATTCGTAAGCCCGACCTTGACGTTCTCACCCTCCTCTTTTCCCCAGAGGTAGCTACCAGAGTCTTCATAGAAGCAGTCGTCAGGAAATTTTATTCCGTCTATTTCCATTTTTAATCACCGGGTACCCTGTCGCATTTGTGCTATTTAAATTTAGTCCAATTATCTACCGTGTCTATGGGTTATGGGCATTCTCCTGCCGGTCCCAAATGCCTTGGGCGTTATCCGTATTCCCGGCGCAGACTGCTGCCTTTTATATTCATTGGAATCGACCCGGTGGATGATATCCTCAACAACTTTTGGGTCAAATCCTCTGGCGATAATATCCTCACTGCTCTTGTTTTCCTCGATATAGGCGTTGAGGATGGGGTCAAGGACATCGTAGGGTGGCAACGTGTCAGTATCCTTCTGCCCCTCCCTTAGTTCTGCTGACGGTTCTTTTTCGATTATGCTTTTTGGAATTTGCTTTACACGTCTTGCTAATTTATAAACGGTGGTCTTTGGGACATCTGAAATGACGGCAATGCCCCCCGCCATATCTCCGTATAGCGTGGTATATCCAACGGCGGTCTCGGATTTATTCCCCGTTGACAGGACAAGGTGGCCCAGCTTGTTTGATATGGCCATCAGAATATTTCCCCTTATTCTGGCCTGGATGTTTTCTTCTGTTACGTCTGGCTTTTTATCTTTGAATTCTTCTTTAAGCATCCTTGCAAATGCACTTACGGCGTCATTTATCGGGATGACTTTATATTCAATCCCCAGATTTTCTGAAAGGAGCTGGGCATCTTCCCTGCTCTCCTTTGAGGTAACTACTCCAGGCATGAATATCCCAAGGACATTTTTAGGGCCAAGCGCCTTTGAGGCTATAGACGCCGTCAAGGCAGAATCAACCCCTCCGCTGATGCCGACAACAACCTTCTCAAACCCATTTTTTCTGACGTAGTCTCTTGTCCCTAATACCAGGGCGCTGAAGATTTCTTCCACCGTGTCTTTACGAAGGGGGGGGCTTTCTGCCGTAGCTCCATTAAGCTCTGTTACAACAAGGTCTTCTTCAAAACGTCTGCACCTTGCTGATAGCTCCCCTCGTCTATTGAATAAGTAGCTCCCGCCATCAAAGACCAAATCGTCCTGGCCACCCACAAGATTTACGTATGCAACGAAAATATGGTTCTCCCTTGCCCTTTTTGAAAGGAGATTTTCCCGCTCTTTGATTTTCCCAGCATGAAAGGGGGATGCGGAGATATTTATTATAAGTTCAGCACCCCCTCTTACCTGGAGTTCTGTTGGCCCATTGTCACTCCAGATGTCCTCGCAGATATTTATCCCAATTTTAGTCCCTTTAAGATTGAAGACATGACACTTGGGGGCCTTAGAAAAGTACCTCTTCTCGTCAAAGACATCGTAGTTTGGGAGATGCGATTTGTGCTGGATGCCGACAATTTCTCTGTCGGAAACAAGCGCCGCCGAATTGAAAAGTCCATCTTTGCCCATGTAAACAAAACCAACTATGCAGGAAATGCCGCGGGTCTCTTTTTTTATTCCCTCCAGCACCTCCATGTTTTTTCTGATAAAAGAGGGCCTTAACAGAAGGTCCTTTGGAGGATACCCGGTTATTGCAAGCTCGGGGAAGACTGCAAGGTCTGCGCCCTGCTTTTTTGCCTCTCTTAGGTTCTGGATAATCTTTTTTCCATTGTTATCCAAATCCCCGACAGTGGGGTTAATCTGGGCCAGCGCTATTTTTAAATTCATTCTAATAAAAGTTAAAAGATAACCTTTAATATTATTTCTTTGAATTTATAGGCATGATTGGTATAATCTCTGACACCCACGACAACCTAGAGGCGGTTGACAGGGCCGTAGAATACCTAAATTCCCGGGACCTTGAGATGGTAATACATGCGGGCGATTACATCTCGCCCTTTACTGCCATAAGGCTGAAGAGGCTAAATGCAGAGATTGTCGGGGTATTTGGCAACAACGACGGCGAGAAAGCGGGCCTTCTAAAAGAACTGCCTATGCTTGTGGAGCTTGCCGAATTTGAGCACAGGAAAAAGAGATTTGCAGTGTATCACGGCACAATCAATACAGTTGTCGACGCACTTGTAAAAAGCAAAAAATACGACATTGTAATAACAGGGCACGCCCACCGCCCAAAAATAAAAAATGAGGACGGTGTCCTCCTGATAAATCCTG
>JAZFTU010000192.1:0-3981 GCA_036446855.1 Hydrothermarchaeaceae archaeon (SeqCode)
CAGCAATCCTGAAAGCTCAATATACTACAAGAACATCCCAAAAACGTGTGGAAACTGCCACGCCGATGTATACGATGAATTCAAAAAGAGCGCTATGTACCACAACCTTGAATCGGATAAGCTTGCGCCCACCTGTGCTACTTGCATGGGGACCCATGATATCGCTGTGGTTGATGCAATAAAGATATCGAAGAAATGTGAAAACTGCCATAATGTCGAGGATGGAATAAAACCACATATACCAAACGAAGCAAAAGGGGCACTTCTTCTCCAGGAAAAAATAAAAGGCGAGATATTAGAATCCCAAAGTACCATCAATATAGCCAAAGAAAAGGGAAAGGATGTCAAAAGAGCCGAGGAAGCCCTGCAGGAGGCGACTAGCAGGCTTGAGAAGAGTGGAAGCGAGTGGCACAGGTTCAGAATAAGCGAATTTGAAGGGGAGATGCTGGATGCCTCCTATTATGCAAATAAGGCAAATAACATAGCTTATGAGTCACTCATAGAACCTCAAGTAGCGACAAAAAAATTAGAGCCGCGTTTCGTGCTCATACTCGCCATTGTTCAACTTTTTATGGTAATCCTGCTAATGTCCCATAATTATCGAGAATATAAATTGGATAACCAGAAAAAAATTTTATTTATTAGTTTTTTGATGTATTTCCTCTACCTAGCCTTTTTTATTTTTAATACGTCTATTGAATCGATAACCCAAAAGCCTCATTCAGAATTGGCATCCATCTTTTCGCATATGTTTAAGAATTTATTTTATATCCTATTTGGCTTTTCTATTTTGATGGCACTTATCACCGATTCCATGCTAAATCGAATTTTGAAGACCAGTGTCTACCTGGGGGCCATTATGGTAATTCTGGGTCACCTTGGGGTAATTATCGTAGAAGGCAATAATTTAAAGTTTCATGAAACAGTGAAAGAACTCGCTTTTGAATCCATAAATATCGCATTTCAAATACTTGTTATAAATGTAATCTACCATTCATGGAGGGCTACCAAATCGAAAAATCTATTGCTATACGGCGGGGCATTTATCCTGTTCCTGGCATCAGACCTCCTCCATTTTCATAATCTGATGTGGGGATATTTATGGCTCAGGCATCTCATGATTAACGTATTCAGCACCCTTGGGCTCCTGGCACTGGCATATTCAACAAGAACTAAAGTATAAGTTCTCTAAGTTGAATCCGTATTTTGACACCCTCCTTTAAGGTATGCTTCTTCAGGATGGTTATTTATCAGGATGGGCCTTGAAATCTCTGGATTTGCTCCGACGTACTCTGCGTCGAGTCCAACAAAGATATCAACAATATTGCCCATTATAGTATAAAACTTGCTGCCAGAGTTCTTTTTGAGGTATTTGTAAAAGGCATCTGTCCACCGTCCAAGGTGGTCCTCTAAAAATTTCCTCTCAGCTTCAGCGCATATTTTCATATTTTTTGTCTCATTCTTCTCTCTTGCAATGGCCTCTTTTAATGCGAGAAAGTGAATGAACTCAAGCTCCACTCCAATGCTATCGACCCTCTCTTTATTATCTTACTAGACTAAAATTTATTTATCTTATGAGAAGAAAAATAATCAATAAATTGGTAATAATTCTTCCCATCAGGCCCCGTTTTAAGATAGTTTTTTAAATAAAGTTACCTAAATTAAGTTTAAGTGAAATTGTGGTAAATAATGATTTATTTAAGGTCCTTTCTCACCCAATTAGGGTCAGGATAATCGAGCTGTTACACGACGAGATTGAGCTTTCCTATACCGAGCTACTAAATACGCTTAAAATAGATACCGGACATCTCAATTTCCACATAAAAAATATTGGCAACCTTTATAGGACTACTGATGACGGGAAGTACATACTGACAGACGAAGGAAAGTCGGCCTATGGAATAATAAAGAAGGCCGAAAAACTTAGAGTCGGAGAAGATGTCAACATAGAGCCAAGGGCATCTGTCCTAAAAAGATTTGCAGCATCGGTGATAGACTCTGCAATTTTTCTAGGAACTCCAATAACAGTTACGTTAATACTCAGCATCTTCATCCCATTTGACCCTAGACGCTTTGATGTGCTAAATTTCGTGGGTTACATGCATGCGCTGCTGTCACTTTCACTGGCGGCGATTGTCCTTATGGAAACGCATAACGGGCAGACCATTGGAAAGTATATACTTGGGATTAGAGCCCTTAAAGAAAATGAGAGGAAACTTACGCTTGTAGAAAGCGCATTAAGAAATACTGCAAAGATATTTTTCCTTCCACTAGACGTTTTAGCAGGGTTAATCTTCTATAAAAAAATTGGCTACTGGAGATTTACAGATTACTATCTCAAGACAAAGGTTGTTGAAGTCTAATTTTTCTCTTGAGATTTGCGCTTTCGCATTTCGGCCTTTTTCACATAAACCGTATTTAATTTTTGCTGATAAGGGTCTGCCTGAAGGCTGATTTTCTTCTTTCCTCCTGAAAATACGAAACCTGTTAGCTGAAAAAGGATTATGAGTAGATAATAGGGGATTAGAATCAGGTGATGGGGGAGTGAAAGTTTTTTCCCCATCTCTCTTTTTCCCATCCCGGTCAATGTCCAGTAAGTGTAAAATCCCAATAAAATTGGGAAAAATACAGAAAAATAAATCAGCATTTTACTGGAAATAGAGGGATATTCAAACATGATTATCTCGTTTGCAGAATATACCGTGGTTGTAAAGATATATGCGACTGTACATACCCCAATGGCGGCGTGCCTGGGCCGGGCAACAGGGCGGGCGGGCCTTCCCTTATCAACAAACGGAAGAACGAATAAATATCCCATAAATACAAAGGCTATCAAGTTTCCAAATACCTTGGCAGTTATTGTACCAAGAGGGGAGGGGACATCCCATATCCACAGCTTAAGAATTCCGTACCACCACATCAGGTACCAGTCGGGAAGGAGAAATTTGGGGGTTGTGAAGGGGTCTGCCGCATCTTCAAGGAGGGGTGGGCCCCATGCTGAAAGAAAGAAAAGCAAGGCTAAAGTTGCGCTTGTAAGTATCGCGTACCTGAGGACTTCGTGGGGGTAGAAGGGAACGCCTGTTGGTGGCTTTGGCACCTTTTTCTTTTTTATTTCGCTGCTTTGTTGTTCTTCTGTCATAATTCAGTCACCCTAATGAGGTTCTGCTCCTCCCTGCACCCAAACGATTATCAAATGAAGCATGATTAGGCCCGTAACCACCATGGGGAGGAGATATACATGGAGTATATACATTCTGACAAGAGCAGCTCCGGACATTTCAAGCCCTCCGAAGATCAACTCTGCTACTTGAGGACCAATTACCGGAATTGCACCAAAGATGTTTATCCCAATTACACCGGCCCAAAAAGAGAGCTGATTCCAGGGGAGGAGGTATCCCGTATACCCAAAAAACAGGGTTAGGTTTATCAGCACGACACCCAGTATCCAGTTCAATTCTCTGCCCTCCCGGTAAGAACCTGCAAAAAAAACCCGTAGCATATGTATTAAGACGCTTGCTATCATGAGATGCGCCGCCCAGTGATGAAGTGCCCTGATTGTGTATCCAAATGAGACATCTGTCATGATGAATCCAAGGCTAAGATAGGCTACCGGTGGGTCACCTGCGGCCGAGGGCACATAATAAAGCCCGAGGACGAGACCTGTGATAGCCGTGACAATAAAACTTATTATGGCTATTGCACCAAGATAATAAAAAGGATACCAGTACCAGACCGCATTTGACCGGTATTTTTGGGTATGGCTTACCGGCATGATGCGGCCCATGGATGACATGAAGGAATTGAACTTTTCTTGGTAGAAGGCCAGGTTATAACGCACATCAAACCATTCGTAGGTCTTTTTGTACAATTTTTTTTTTAAACCATTGATTCGCCCATCGTCTGCCATGTAAATTACCTTTTTCCTTTTAACTCATACCCTCATTCCACAATATATCAACCATGGAAAAGCGGTTGGCATGC
>JAZFTU010000193.1:0-3710 GCA_036446855.1 Hydrothermarchaeaceae archaeon (SeqCode)
ATCGCCTTGCTTTCATCAGTTACATCGCCCATGCCCATATCATAATGATAACCGTAAATCTTCTCAGGTGCCCCAGTATACTTGCTCCACTTAACCTGCCAATTCTCACCATACCTCTCCTTAAACTCCTCCCACAACTCGCAAGCCTCCTCGCTCGGACAACCTTCCCTCGGCCTCTCCGTTGGTGGTGGTTTTGTTATATTCTTCTTCGTATCATTCTCAACTTGAGCAACAGCAAAACTCATGCTAAATAAGCAAATGGCTAGAACTAGCACTGCAATTTTATCCTTCACCCCAACCGGCCTCCAGCGTTCATATTTATCGTCACTCCTCCCCGCCTTGATTGATACGAGTTTAAAAGACATAATTTATATCCCTTGCGGTGATAATCTACGCCATGAAGGGCCTGCTTTTGGATGTTGACTACGAAACCCGGGACGACAGAGCAGTAATAAGGCTGTTTTTGAAAGGTGCAGAGGGAAGCTTTGTTGCCATCGACGATTTTGTGCCCTATTTCTATGTTCGTGGTGCCGCTGATGACGCCCAAAGGATTTCTGAAGAGATTAAGAGGGCCGGTGAAGGTGCGGTAAAAAGCGTTAAGGCCGTTGACAAAAGACTTTTTGGAAAACCCATCAGGGTATTTCGGGTCGAGGTGGGCCATCCGCAGGATGTCCCTAGAATAAGGGACGCTGTAAGAGACGCTCCCGGCGTGGACGGCATTTACGAGCATGACATCCTGTTTGTGAGAAGGTACCTCATAGATAGGAGGATATCGCCTTTAACATGGCTCGAAATAGAGGGTGAAAAGAAAAATAGGGAGATAGTCGCAAAGAAGATAACTTCCATCGCCGGCGAATTTCGTCCGAGTGTCATGGCCTTTGACATCGAAACCTACAACCCCTCAGGTGGCCCAATTGGGCAGGACGGCCCGATAATCATGATAAGTCTTGCCTCGAGCACGGGTCTAAAAAAGGTTCTCACATGGAAGAGGCCGAAGGAAGACTTTGACTATGTAGAGGTCTTAGACGATGAGAAGGCCATTCTCTTGAGATTTTCAGAGATTGTAAATTCTGATGACCCTGACATTCTTGTGGGCTACAATACTGACAACTTCGATTTTCCGTATATAGCCAGCAGGCAGAAAAAGCTCGACATAAATCTGCCGCTTGGCCGCGACGGTACTGATATTCGGATGAACAGCGGAAGGCCCAGGTCTGAGGCCAGGCTGAAGGGCAGGGTCCACATAGACCTGTACCCTATAATAAGAAGGTCTGTTAAGCTGAACAGTTACGTACTTGAAAATGTCGTATTCGAAATTCTCGGAATTAAAAAAGAGAAGCTTTCCGCTGAGCTCCTCTGGAAATACTGGGAGGAGGGTGGAGAAGACCTAGGCAAAGTGTTAGAATACTCGATGGAGGATGCAGAAACAACACTTGACCTGAGCGAAAAGTTCCTGCCGTTCTATTATGAGCTATCAAGGCTTGTTGGCCAGTCTCTTCATTCAGTATCCCGGATGACCACGGGCCAGCTTGTTGAGTGGCTCCTCATGAAAGAGGCATCCAGAAATGGCGAGGTGATTCCCAACAGGCCGGCTGGCGCAGAGTTCATCAAAAGGAGGGAGGAGTCCTATGCAGGGGGGTATGTAAAAGAGCCAAAAAAGGGAATTTCCGAAGATATCGCCGTATTTGATTTTCGGAGCCTTTACCCGAGCATAATCGTCACGCACAACATAGACCCCTCAACACTTGTCAGGGGCGAAAAAAGCGAGGTTCCGGGGACAGATTACTCGTTTTCCAGGGCGAAGGGGTTTATCCCCGAAATAATAAAAGACTTAATAGACCGCAGGATGGCAGTAAAAAGCGCAGCGAAGGCAGAGAAAAATCAGGTGAAAAAAGCGATTCTTGATGGAGAGCAGGATGCACTCAAAATCCTGGCAAACAGTTTTTACGGCTACATGGGCTACTCCCGGGCAAGGTGGTATAAAAACGAGTGTGCTGAAAGTGTTGCGGCCCTCGCAAGAATGTACATACAGAGCGTAATGAAGGTTGCAGAGGAAGAGTTCGGATTTGAGGTGATATATGGGGATACGGACTCCCTGTTTGTCGTATCTACGGGAAAAAAGGGCAAAATTCCAGAATTTTTAGAGCACGTAAACAAAACCCTGCCGGGCATACTTGAGCTTGAATATGAGGGCTTTTATAAAAGGGGGATATTTGTAACAAAAAAGAGGTATGCGCTCATTTCTGATGACGACAAGATAACCATAAAGGGCCTTGAGTTTGTAAGGCGTGACTGGACACCACTTGCAAGGACAACCCAAAAGGAGGTACTGGAGATACTTCTAAAAGAGGCGTCTCCGGAAAAGGCCTACGAGGTAGTAAGAAAAGTGATAGATAACGTAAAAGAAAGAAAAGTGTCAATAGACGATGTAACCCTTTACACCCAGCTTACAAAGAGCATAGCAAGCTACAAGAACATAGAGCCTCACGTTGTTGCCGCAAAAAAACTCCTAAAAAAAGGGAGAGACGCACGCCCTGGCATGAGAATCGGATACGTCATAGTCAAGGGCTCAAAATTGATTTCGGAGAGGGCCGAGCCCGCAGAGTTCGCATCAATTGAGGATTATGACCCTACTTACTACATAGAAAACCAGATTTTACCTGCCGTCATAAGAATTTTCGAGGCCATTGGATACTCCAAGGATTACTTGAGGGATGGCATAAAACAGGAGAGCATGGATAAGTGGTTTTGAATCCTTTTTCTTTTTTTGTCACTTCGTTCCATAAAAGAAAAAGTCTTCACCCAAAAAGAAAAGCGTCTTCACCCTACCTTTAAATATTTCGGTTTTAAAAGTAAATACAATGACCATAAAGGCGATTTTCTTCGATATAGACGACACACTTTATGACAGCACAAAACTTACGACGATGGCCAGGCAAAATTCGATTAAGGCCATGATTGACTCCGGGCTTTCTGTAAAAGACGAGGAAAGGCTCAACTCGCTGCTTAGCAGGATAATAAAAAAACATGGTCCGAATTACTCGCGGCACTATGACAGACTTTTGGAGGAGTTGGGCCTTGAGAGGGATCCCAAAATCATAGCCTCTGGAGTTGTTGCATACGAGCGGACTAAAGAAGGGTACCTCGTTCCATTTGCAGGGGTGATACCCACACTTTTGAAACTGAAAGATAGATACAGTATCGGGGTAATATCAAACGGCATTGCCGTAAAACAGTGGGAAAAGCTCATTGGCCTTGGGATACATCACCTGTTTGATGTTGTTGCCACCTCAGAGGAGCTGGGGTATAAAAAACCCCAAAAGAAGATTTTTTTGTTTGCAATTGAAAAGCTTGGCTTCTCCCCCGGCGAGTGCGTAATGGTCGGAAACCGCCTCGACACAGATGTGCTGGGGGGAAATCAAGCAGGCATGCTCACGGTCCGTCTAAAAAAGGGAAAGTATGGAAGAAAAATGCCAGAGACCGATGAAGAGGCCCCGGATTTTGAGATGGATGATTTCATGGAAATTATCGATTTAGACCTGGACAGATGAATATTTTTTCAATAACAAAGGAAAACAGGGCGGACCTAATAAAAAAGGCATCAAGGGTATTAAAGGAAGGTGGGCTTGTGATATACCCGACAGACACCCTTTACGGACTTGGGGGAAATGCCCTTGATAAATCTGCCGTAAAGAAGGTTTTTATGGCAA
>JAZFTU010000194.1:0-3896 GCA_036446855.1 Hydrothermarchaeaceae archaeon (SeqCode)
AACTTTTCCGTCTCCGAGGATTGTTGCGCCTGAAATACCCTTGACATCGGATAGTGTTTCATCCAGGGACTTTATCACGATTTCTCTTTGTTCCATCAGGCTGTCTACAATGAGTCCTGCCTTCTTCATCCCGCGTTCGACAATTACTACTGAAAATGTGGACCTATCTGGATCCGTATCATGGAGTCTTACGAGGGGTATAATCTCATCGAATAAATTTATGACCTCGCTGCCTTTTATAGATTTAATTTCTTTCGACTTTATGCCAATTATCCTGTTAATGTTTGACAGGGGGATGGCATAAGTCTCCCCCCCGAGTTTAACGAGCATGGCCTGTATAATTGCAAGTGTGAGGGGAAGACTTATAATTACTTTTGTTCCCTTCCCTACTTCCGAAGAAACAAGTACGCTTCCTCCTATTGCCTCTATCTTGGATTTTACAATGTCCATCCCAACGCCCCTCCCAGAAACCTCCGAGACCTTTTCTGCCGTGCTTAATCCCGCCATGAACATGAGGTTAAAAACATCTGATTCTGTCATCTTTAGGGATTCTTCTCTTTCAATAAGCCCCTTCTTTATTGCGGCCTCCTTTATCGCGTCCGGATTTATCCCCTGCCCGTCGTCCTCTATACATATGTCAATATGCCCCTTCTCCCTTACCGCCTTTATCTTCAAAAGTCCGGCCTTTTTCTTTCCGAGCTTTTTTCTTTCATCTGGCATCTCGAGCCCGTGGTCTACCGAGTTTCTTATCAGGTGTAACATCGGCTCTGCTATCTCTTCTAAGACGGTGCGGTCAACCTCTATTTCACTTCCCTCCATAACAAAATTTATTTCTTTGCCCTCCTTTTTGGAAATGTCCCTTACGGTTCTTGGGAACCTGTTGAAGATTTGCTCCATAGGTACCATCCTCATCTGCATAATTTCGTACTGGAGCTGTTCCATAAGCCGCTGGTTTGATGCGACGGCTTCAGTGAGGTCCGGGATATCTTGAACTTTTGAGATATCTTCTAGGCGTGCCTTGTTTATTATGAGTTCTCCAACAAGGTTCACAGTGGAGTCCAAGCGCTCGATGTTTATTCTCACGCTCTGAAGGGAGGATGTGCGTTGCTTATCTTTTATTTCAGTCTTCTCTTCGTCTCCATGCGATAATTCAACTTTATCTATTTCTTGAAGTCCTAGTATCAATTTTTTTATCTTTGGCTCCTTTTCTTCCGTCTCGATTAGTACTTTAAATTCCAGGTCAAAATCCTCATTTTGTATCTCGCTTGCTCTGGGCACAGAATCGATAACAGTTCCTATATCTTCAAGACTTTTGAATACAATAAAGGCCCTCGCGGATTTGAGCTGGCAGTCTTTCTCCAAAGTCACGTGAACCCAATGCAAATTCAACTTCTTTTTTGAAGGGGAGGATTTTTCGCCTTGGAAATCCGATAGCTCTTCTAGAAGTGATGAAACATCAATATCGTCATTCTCGTCGCTTTCCACTTTGTTTAGCATCTCTTCAAGTACATCAAAGCTTTTGAAAAGGCAGTCTATCAGGACATCATCTGCTGAAATTTTGCCTTTACGGACTTTGTCCATTAGGTCTTCTGTCCTGTGGGAGAGGGTGCTTATTGTATTAAATCCCATTGTTGCAGCCATGCCTTTTATGGTGTGCATAGAGCGGAATATCTCGTCTAAGGCTGCCTTGTCACCAGTGTTTTTCTCCAGATTTAAAAGGGAATTGTTGAGATTTTCCAGATGTTCCCTACTTTCGGTAAGGAACAATTCCATATATTGTTTTACATCCATCTGTTCACGTCAGAAGATTCATTATCTCTGTTGGGATTTTCTGAATTGGAAGCTTAAAATCAATACAATCCAGCTCTATTGCGGCCTTCGGCATACCATATATGACACACGAAGACTCGTCTTCTGCAATGGTCATCCCTCCCTTTCTTTTTATCGAAAGCATTCCCTTTGCCCCGTCACGCCCCATACCGGTTAGGAGGACGCCAATTGTGTTTGGACCGAATACCTGTGCCACAGACTCCATAGTGATGTCAACAGCCGGCCTGACGTTGTGTACCCTGGGCCCTTCATTCAGATTAACAATATAGCTATTCCCCTGCTTTTTTACTACCATGTGGTGGTCCCCAGGAGCTATTATAATCTTGCCAGGTATTAAAAGTTCTCCATCTTTTGCCTCAACTACGTTAAGCCCGGTAGCACCTGCGAGCCTTTCTGCAAACATCTTCGTAAAACCTGGCGGCATGTGCTGGACAATCAGAACGTATGCATGTAAATCCTTAGGGAAGTTGGAGAGTAGCTCTGATATTCTCACAGGTCCGCCCGTAGATGCTCCGATAGCAATTATGGGCTGAATTAAAGAAGCCGACTTCTTCTTTTTGACCTTAGGCTTCTTTGAAACTTTAACAGGCTTGGGAAGAGATATGTTGGCATAAACAGCGCTCCTAATAACCGTTGAAAGACGTCTGATTTCATCACTATCAAAAAGGGCAATACCCACACTCACGGGCTTTGAAATAAAATCTACAGCCCCCCTTTCAAGAGATTCTAAAACGACATTAGCGTCCTTTGCGTCCATTGAGCTGAGAATTACTACTGGAGTAGGAGTTTTCTCCATAATGATTGAGAGGGCTGTTAGTCCATCCATCTGTGGCATCTGAATGTCCATGACAACCACATCAGGTCGAAACTTTTCAGTCATTTGTACCCCCTCAAGCCCATTTTTTGCTGTAGCTATAACTTCCATTCCTTTTTCAGAGGCTATTAAGTCTAGGAGTATCGTCCTCATCAGGAGCGAGTCATCGACAACGAGAACCTTGATGTTTCTCACATTATAGGACCTTCTTGAGAGTCTCGACAACTATAAGCGGTTGGAACGGCTTTACGATGTAGTCTTTAGCACCTGCCTGAAGGGCATCTATTACCATCTGCTGCTGACCTAGTGCACTGCACATTATTACCTTTGCATTAGCGTCCTTCTCTATTATGCCTTTCACAGCATCAAGACCGTCCATGGACGGCATGACTATGTCCATAGTAACAATGTCTGGCTTAAGCTCGATATATTTCTCAATTGCCTCCTCCCCGCTTCCTGCCTCGCCAATAACCTCATGTCCTTCCTTTACCAGTATATCCTTTAGCATGTTTCGCATAAATGCGGCATCGTCAACAATTAAAAATGTGGCCATATTCATACCTCCTTATTTCTTTATGTTCTCCTTTTTCCTGTAAAAGTACTTTATCGTATATCATCTTAATTACTCTTTACCATTGGAACCGTCATCACTCATTTTTATTTTAAACTTGCTTGTAATCACCTGAAGCTTGCTTGAAACATCTGCCATATTCTGGGCCATTGAAGTGAACTCATCCATACTTGCTGTCTGCTCCTCTGTTGCAGCTGATGCCGCCTCTGTGCCTCCTGCAGCCGCATCTGCTGCTATGGCAATTTCGTCTATTGCATTTACCACTGTTTCGGCAGCAGTAGACTGTTCCTGTGTGGCTTTGGATATCTCCCCTACCTTCTCCGTAAGCTCACTTACGCCTACCAAAATCTCTTCTAGGGCACCTAGAGCCCTATCTACAACGTCTGTTGCCTCGTTTACTTCCTTAACTCCCAGTTCCATAGATTCTACGGCATTGTTTGTATTGACTAAGATCTCATCTATAAGGTGCGTAATCTCCTTTCCTGCCTTAGAGGAGCCTTCAGCCAACTTTCTGACTTCTTCAGCCACAACGGCAAAACCCCTTCCATGCTCTCCGGCGCGGGCAGCCTCAATTGCGGCATTTAAGGCAAGAAGATTGGTCTGTTCTGCTATGTTTGTAATGAGGTTTACTATCTCTCCAATCTGCTTGGTTGTAGCACCGAGTTCTTGAATGGCCTCACT
>JAZFTU010000195.1:0-3267 GCA_036446855.1 Hydrothermarchaeaceae archaeon (SeqCode)
AAGGATGACGCCGACCGTTAGGTTTATTATGCGCGAGGTTTTTAGTTTCCTTGGGACTGGGTTTTGGGCTTTTGGCATGATATAAAACCCGCCCGGTCCTGCTCATAATTAGCTTGCGGAAATTACTTTACGAAGTACTGATAAGAGTCAATAGCCCCCACAACTTTTATTGTTTGGGGTCGATTTGTTGTTTGAACTAAAAAGGGATAAAATATAAGTTTATTACGTTTATGGGTGTTTTATGTTCAATAATGTATTTTTCCCGAGGGTTTTTGCGAAGCAAAAAGGCTCTTCCGAATCCCAGTACCCTCACTTTATTTAATTGTCTATATTTTTTGTAATTTCGCCCCACCGGACGGCTAAATGTTCCAAAATATAAATTTTTCGGGTTTTTGAGCAATCATTTATATACATCTTCCCTTTAGGCTATGCATGAAGTCGATTTTGGCTTCTGAAACAAAGTAAAAAGGAGTAAAACGAAATGGAAGATAAGACCCTAAAATGCGAAGACTGTGGAGAAGATTTCGATTTTTCCACCAAGGATCAAGAATTCTATGTGGAAAGGGGCTATCAGGAGCCCAAGAGATGCAAACCCTGCAGGGATAAGAGAAAGGCCGATAGGATGGGCGGAGGTCAAAAGGAGATGCACGATGCGATATGTGCGGAGTGCGGAGAGTCTACCCAGGTACCATTCAGACCATCTGAAGACAGGCCCGTTTACTGCAGAGACTGTTATGTCAAGAGAGGATAGAAGAAACATATTCTTTTATTTTTAAGAATCCTTCGGCCGTCTGGTAAATCACAAGCCTTTTGGCTTTGAGGTAAGCTTTATAAGTCTGTAAGCATAACGCATATGGCTAATTGGAGGAACTTTCAGTGGTAGAAGAAGAATTTAAGCATCTTGTCAGGGTTGCCGGAAGTGACCTGGACGGCAAAAAAAAGGTCGATTATGGACTGACAAAAATAAAGGGCATCGGTTTGAGGATGGCCGGAGCTATATGTGAAGTCGCAGGTATAGACAAGGCAAGGAAGGTGGGCTATCTCACCGAGAAAGAGTCAGAAACTCTCGGCAAAGCCGTTGAGGGTTTACATGAGAACGGGGTGCCCCCATGGATGTACAACCGGAGGAGAGACTATAGCACTGGAAGGGATATCCACATCATCGGCTCTGACCTTTTGATGAGCCTCCGAGATGATCTGAACCGTTTGAGAAAAATTAGGAGCTACAGAGGCATACGGCATGAAACAGGGCTTCCTGTGAGGGGTCAAAGGACGCGTACGGGTTTCAGAGGCGGCAAAACGGTAGGGGTAACGCGAAAAAAGATGATAGAGGCGCAGCGGGCGTCCAAAAAAGTCGACAAAAAGTAGGTTGATATCATGGGAGACCCAAAAAAGCATAGAAAAAATTTCAGCAGACCGCGACAGCTCTGGCAGACAGAGAGAATAGAGCGGGACAAAAAGATTGTCAAGAAACATGGGCTTAGGAACATGAGCGAACTGTGGAAAGCGGAAAGTCTTCTCAGAACTTTCAGAAGGCGGGCGAGGAAACTTTCGGCATTGAAAACCACGCAGGCAGAAATCGAGAAAAAACAGCTCCTGGGAAGGCTTTCAACCCTTAATCTATCAAAGAAGAATGCCAGTCTTGACGATGTACTCGCAATGAATATCGAAGACGTCCTCGGAAGACGGCTCCAAACGATAGTTCAGAAGAGCGGTCTTGCGGACACGCCAAAACAGGCGCGGCAATTTATAGTTCACGGCCATATAGCAGTCGGTGGAAATAAGGTCACTTCGCCGAGCTATCTCGTAAAGGCAGATGAAGAAAAGAGCATCAAATTACGTTCAGTTCTGAAAAGTAAGGAGAAGGCATAATGACAAATGACGCAGACCTCTGGGGTGTAGCACATATATACTCGTCGTTTAATAACACGATTATCCACATCACCGATTTGACTGGCGCTGAAACCATAGCCAGATGGTCGGGTGGCATGATAGTTAAAGCAAACAGGGAGGAAAGCTCCCCCTACGCTGCCATGCAAGCGGCGATGCGGGCTGCCGAGGAGGCGAAGGAAAAAGGCGTGTTCGGCGTCCATATCAAAGTAAAAGCACCGGGGGGAAGTGGCTCAAAAACTCCTGGACAAGGAGCCCAGCCTGCAATCAGGGCTCTGGCAAGAGCAGGGCTAAGAATTGGCATAATTGAAGATGTTACCCCTATACCACACGATGGAACAAAAGGAAAGGGTGGAAAGAGGGGGCGGAGAGTATGAGCAATTCCCTCTCACTCGTGCTGAAGGACATTGCCCCGAGTACCGCAAATGCGATAAGACGGACTATCCTGGCCGAGGTACCAACGCTGGCAATTGAAGATGTCCGGATTATCGAGAATTCGTCATCGCTATACGATGAAATCATTGCTCACAGGCTTGGACTTGTACCGATAAAAACGGATCTCACGTTATTTAATTTCAGAGAAAATTGCAAATGCAAGGGCAAAGGTTGCCCGAGCTGTACGTTAGAACTAACGCTCACTGCAAAGTGTAACAAGGACAATCAAACCGTATATTCCAATGACCTCAAATCCAAAGACAAGAAGTTAAAACCTGTCGAAGGCATACCGATTGCGAGGTTGGGGAAACATCAGAAGATTTCACTTGAAGCTGAAGCCGTGTTGGGCACCGGAAAAGAGCACGTGAAATGGCAGCCCGCAATAGTGGGATACAAGTATTATCCCATAATAAACATCAAAAAGTGCAGCATGTGCAAGGAATGCGTTGACGCATGCCCTGTTGATATCTTGAAGGCCTCTAAAAGCAAAATAACTGTCACCGATCCAAAACTGTGCACATTATGCAATTCATGCACAGACGTCTGTGATGAAGATGCCATTGCCGTTAGCGGTGATGACAGGACATTTATATTTAACATAGAAAGTCAAGGAGCGCTGGATCCAAAAGAAATATTCAAAAAGGCATGCGAGATACTGGAAGAGAAAGCGCATAAATTATCCGGACTGTTATAGCGATAGGTAGTCAAAGGTGCAGGATTCAGGTGTCGTAGTTACTTTTTTAGTTTAGAACACTGTAAAAGTTCTTACCCTGTGCGGGGGTGGCCGAGTTTGGTCAAAGGCGCAAGGTTGAGGGCCTTGTTTCTTAGTGGATGCGAGGGTTCGAATCCCTTCCCCCGCACTTCAATCCACTCCTTGAACTTCGGGCTTCGCCCTTGTTCTCGTCGCGTCTTGACCCTTAACACAGTTCGCATACGCGAACT
>JAZFTU010000196.1:0-4053 GCA_036446855.1 Hydrothermarchaeaceae archaeon (SeqCode)
CGCTTTCAAATTCCTCGAACTCGCCCTCCCTCAGAATCCTCTTTATCTTTTCGACGTATTCATCCTTGGCCACGTATTTCTCGTCGATTATCAAGTCTAACTTATCGTCTATCTCATCAAGCCTGTTTTTAAGGGTGCCAATGTCCTTAGACATCTTCTCTATGGCTTCGCTCATAGCTCTCTTAATCAACTATTAATTTAACATATAAAAAATTAGCAGGAATCAGCATATACATTTTGACCCAAAAATCACGATAGTAAGCCAAAACAACCAAAAAACGATCCCAAAATAAAAGCCGAAAGCTATCAAGATTCTCTAAAACGCCCTAATCCAAAGCCTCGCAGAGCTTTTCTGCGATGAGCTCACCCAGCGTTGCGAGCTCTTCACATAGCAGGTGCTGCGCCGCATTCCCATCAAAGAAAATTTTTACCTCGCCCGGGAGTTCCTCATCGGAAGGCCAGAGGACCACATGGACCAAAAGAAATGGAAACGGCTTAAGTATTATAGAGGCATCGCCCAAATCCCCCTTCTCCCCCCCAAGACGAAATCCTGCCTCCAAGAAGTTCTCTATTGAACTTTCGAAGCATTCTAAAATCCTCCTCTCGGCATTTTCTCTGAACGTGCTCACATATGCAATCCCCCCTGAAAACTTGCTGAACGGGGCCCATTCTCCAGACAGGGGGACGGCATTCGAATGAGCAAGGTAGCGCAATATAAGTATCACGACGACCGATGGTACCTCCCCTTCCCGCCCAATTAGCTCCACTTCACCCCCAGGGTGGCTTATTTGATAGGATTTTCCGAGAAAGTCTAGGCGCAGCTCACTTCTATCCAGAGCCTTTAAAATTTCTTTAGGGTCCCTTCTTAAAAATTCCTCTCGCGCCCTTTTTAGGGCCTCGGGGTATACCCCTTCGGAAGTAAGCTGGGTCTTTCCCTTTTTCATTTTTAAAATACTCCTAGAGTATCATTTCAAAATAGGAGGTCAAATATTTATCCTCATTTTTTAAAGTAAGAGCGCAGTATCTTTTTTTGTCCCTTTCTCAGTATCTCAGAAAGTGTGGATATTGATATCCCAAAATCCCTGGCAAGCCCCCTTACGCCCACCCGCTTTGGCGTGTCAAAATAGCCACGGGTAAAGGCCTCCTTTATAATCTGCTCTTCCTTTTGAGTCAGCATCTCGTCGCTGTCTATTTTGCCCACCTTTTTGAGCCTGAAGTCAAAGCCCTGCTCCCCAAGTTTTTCGGAGAGTGTTTTTAGGGACTCGCGCTCTCCGATTAGCCTCCACTCCATCCTGTCCTTTTTCATCACTGCAGAATTTATAAAAAAACCGGACTCAATTATGCTTCGGGCAGGAAAACAGTGGCTCACGGCAACTGTTCCCTTGGCCTTGCCCCGTGACGTCTTGTCGATGCCCCCCTTGTATAACGACGGATTTTTCTTGATTTCATCTATCACGCTGTCAATGCAGGAACTTGACTCTACCTCAAACAGGCTCTTTACACCCTTTTCCTTATAGGGCCTGCTGTCGATTACTTTTACTTTTGCAGGGAGGTTCTCAAAGCATTTTACTGCGCATCCCTTCGGCACGTCCAGTTCTAAAATCGCCTCTATCATTTCCTGCCCCTGTAAATTAGCAGCGAAAAAATAATTAACAAAATAACCAGTGCTGCCGCAAATATTTGCGCGGGCGGGAGTCCAAATAGACTTGGAGTGAGCATAACGTTTATTTCAGGATTTTCCCCTTCTTCAACTAAAATCCATCCAGTCCAGGGGAGATAGCCGTCTTTTTTAATTTCTAAGGCGTGATAGCCGGCGAGAATTACAACTTCCCTGCGTGTTTCTCCATAGTCCTTCCCTCCAATGATTACAGATGCGCCGGTCGGACGGGAGGATACGAAAAATGAGCCATAGTCAGGATAATCTGGGTTTTTGATAGCAACAGTTAGGGTCCTTTCACTTTTCCCGGCCGGGCTCACAGCTGTGACGGTTAGTAGATATCTCCCATCCGAAACTTCTGTCGTATCCCATGAAAAGCTGCCATTCCCCGCTCCAGTAGCAAGGGTCTTTGTGGCCCCATTATCCCCAGGACTCATGCTCAGGACAACTGAAATGTCTCGTTCAAACGGGTCATGTGCCTGCCAGGAGATCTCCCGGATTCCACCAATTTCTCCAGGAAGAGGCGAGACAAACTCGACTATGGGAGGTAAATTTCCAATGAAAAAACTCTCGGACAGATTTTCAGAAGAATGGTTGTAAGGGTCTCTTGCAACGATTTTTAGGACGTATTCACCGTCATTTACGTCATTTGTGCCCCATGTGAAACTGCCATCGTTCTTCTCCCCTGCTGCCAACGCTTCCCAGGCATTCCCTTTGTTTTTACTATAATATATGTCAATTCTTAAGTCGTCATTATCAGGGTCCTCTGCCTTCCATCTAATATCCACATCTTTTATGATGATTTCTCCGGATTTTGGTGAAAGGGAAGCTACCGAGGGGGCGTGATTGAATTCTCCGACATCAACGTTCCACTCACTTGAGACGCTGAGTTTTCCATCAGTTGCAACGCCAGTTATCCGGTATAGTCCTGGGGCCCCGTAGTCAGGAGCGTATGTCCACTCTTTTGATTCGGCGACTTTCGCACCATTTAGTTTCCAACTGTACTGCAGGGATGCGCCATCGGACTGCTCTGCTTCGATGCTGAAGGTTATTTTCTCGCCTTCATCCGGTTTTATTGTAAGAATCTGTGGAGAAAAAGAAAGGATTTTTAGCGCCTCATCGATGTCCCCCAGGAGCCAGCCTGTTGGTGTGGAGCTACGCCTCACTTCCCCTTCTGTCACAAGCGCCTTTCCGTCATACTGGAAGAGGGTAAATATGGTGGCATCTGTTTCGGTTTCAAAGGCGATTATCTCGTCTATGCCGTCGCCATCGATATCTCCTGAGAGCCAGCCTGTTGGCGTGGAGCTATGCCTAACTTCCCTTTCTGTCACAAGCGCCTTTCCGTCATACTGGAAGAGGGTAAATATGGTGGCATCTGTTTCGGTTTCAAAGGCGATTATTTCATCCATGGGGCCAAGCGGATTTTCCTGGGCAGAAATGCCAAAAAGGAGCAGGAGGACAGGAAAAAGGGCAATCCATTTCATATTTCGTAACCCACACTAATTCCCCTCGGATATCTCACGCAGGGTCTTTGAAAGCAGAATTTTGTCATGTACTGAACTGGAATCGATAGTGTACCCCCACTTCTTATGGCCCGGTCCTTTCCCACGAGAAAGCCGGTCTCCCCGACAACGATATTTGGTATGTCGTCGTTTACTGTAATTTCAATTACTTCCCCAGCGATGCTGCCCTCAGAGGAGATTACCTCCTTTCCCAAGAGTTCGCTCTCCAGATACATAAGCTTTGTTTTACCAGGTGACAACAAAAATCTTTCGAATCACTTTTCCAGCGCTCGGGCAAGCATAATGAGTCCACAAAACAACTCTCCTTCATTAATGGACTGGTTTTACATCGCAGAAAAATTCAAACGGGATTCGGAAGACGTGCTTTCTCCGGCAGGCTATCAGGAGCTTGAAGGAATGGAAACCAGACCAAATTCATTCTTGCCAGAGAACCTAAATATTGGCGCTATGGAAATTCCAGGGGTGTATAAAGTCCAGGACAGTTACAGTGACGATAGCGGCCTAGTGTACTTCATGGACGGAATTCAGAAAACGGTGCTTTGGCAGCATTATAATTACAATGGGGCAATGATTCCCATATACTTGCATTTTTCCGGAGCTGTCATTATAAAAAGAGTGGCACCGGACAGGTTTGTTCCGTTTGACGCAATTTACAAGAATGCGATTTTGGTTCCGACCTTTCTTTATGACCAGCTAAATTTTAGTGGAATAGTAGATACGGACGCAAAAAACTACTGGGATTTAAACGAGATAAGAAACAGGGCAAAGGTAAAATCCAGGGCACTTAGGCAGGAAATCGAGCAGGAGATAATTCACAGATTTTTGGACTCTTCAGTATCGGACAGCTCGATTCTCATAAAAGACGGGAACATT
>JAZFTU010000197.1:0-8308 GCA_036446855.1 Hydrothermarchaeaceae archaeon (SeqCode)
TCACATTAAAACCGACTTGTCAAGCATTATTTTAAATTATTTTGGCCATTTCCAGGAGGCTTAGAAGACCTAAATTACCCTTATCTCCTCCCCGGTAAATCGGCATTTCTCCTCGTTCCACCTCCAGGAACCCATACCATCAGAGTGCAGAATTACATAGGAGTGGTCATGCCAGCTTGCCTCGGAGAGGTCGATATTTGACGGGGAAGTGGGACCAGAAGGATGAGAGTGATAGAACCCAAGGATTTCAAGGCCGCATGTCTCCACATCATTGAAAATTTCAATGAGTTCTTCAGGTGCAATGGCATAGCGAGAAGAGGGGTTTTTTGAGACATTTTTGCAGGAGAAGACCTTCTCCACTTTGTTGCTTCTGCCTGCGAGGATGCCGCATGCTTCGTTCGGAATTTCCCTTCTGGCGTGGTCCTCCATCTCCGATATAAAGCTTCTATTCAGAATTATCATGGGAGATATTTACGAAATTTTCAAGGATTTTAAGTCCGGCCTTTCCACTCTTTTCGGGATGGAATTGTGTTGCAAATAGATGGCCCTTCTGCACAATCGCAGGAAACTCTATGCCGTAAAAGGTAGTTGCGACCGTAACGTCCTCTCTAGGGAGCGCATAAAAAGAGTGGACAAAATAGAAATAATCGCCAGTATTTACCCCCTCTAAAAATGGGCTTTCCCGTTTTATCTCTATTGAGTTCCAGCCCATCTGGGGAATCTTGACATTTTTAGGGAGCTTTATCACCCTGCCTTTCAAGAGGTTCAATCCTCTGTGGATTCCGTCTTCTTCGCTCTCTGTAAAGTAAAGCTGCATCCCAAGGCAAATTCCAAAAACAGGCTTTTTTCCTGCGCTTTCAATCAGGATGTCCTTTAAATCAGAAAGCCTTTTTTTTGCATCGGCAAATGCGCCAACCCCCGGGAGTACTATCCCGTCGCTCTCCCTTATGACTTTTTTATCCCTCGTTATGACCGGCTTTGCGCCCCCATATTCGAGGCCCCTCTTTACGCTTCTTAAGTTTCCAGACCCATAATCTATTACTGCAATCTTAGTTGCCATTTTCTCACTCGTGGTCGATATCGCAGGGTTCTTCTTCTCCGCACTCAAACTGAAAGGTCGTATGCCCTATGCCCTGCGCATCCATTTCCTTTTCAACGCTCTTAGATATCTGATTTACATGGCTCATCATTACATCGCCCACGATTATATGTGCGCTTGCCGCATTTATATGCGAGCAGATGCTCCAAATATGGAGGTCATGGACGTTTTTTACCCCATCTACACCCAAAATAGCATTTGACACTTTCTTTGGGTCGATGTGCCTCGGCGTCCCTTCAAGGAGTATATGGAGAGACTCTTTAATCACCCTGAGCGAGCCAAAAACGATGATAATACCTATGAGCACGCTTATTATCGGGTCAACAATCGTGTTGCCTGTAAGTATGATGATAACAGCGCCAATTATCACTCCCAGGGATGCGAGAGCATCTCCCAGAACGTGCAGAAAAGCGCTCCTTATATTCAAATCATCGCCATGTCCCTTCAGCCTGTGTATAACCCAGAGGTTCACAAAAAATCCGAAAACTGCAACTGTCAGCATTTCAGTGGTCTTTATATCAGGGGGCATCAAAATCCTCTCGTACGACTTCTTAAAAATGAAAAAAGAAATTATAAAGAGGGTGACACCGTTAATCAGTGCGGCAAAGACCTCCGCCCTGTGGAAACCAAACGTTCTTGATGTGCTCGGAGGTCTTGCAGCAAGGCTTAATGCGAAAAAGCTTAATGTGAGGGCAAAAACGTCTGAGAAGACGTGTACTGCATCGCTTAGAAGTGCCAGACTATTTGAAATTATGCCCCCGATGACCTCTACGACCAGAATAAGCGACGTAAAGAAAATGACAATTTTTAGTTCCTTTTTTGCCCCCCTCAATTATATCCTCACCTCCACTCCCTTTTTTTTAAGAAAGCCCTTTATGTCGCCCACGGTGTACTCTTTATAGTGGAATATCGAAGCGGCAAGAGCCGCATCTGCCCTCCCATCGGTCAGGGCCTCACGTATGTGGTCCAAAGTTCCAGCGCCCCCACTCGCGATAACTGGAATGTTGGTTTTTTTAGAAATTGTGCTTGTAAGGGGGATATCAAATCCCACTTTTGTGCCATCTGCATCCATGCTTGTCAAGAGGATTTCCCCTGCCCCCCGTTTTTCAACCTCCATGGCCCATGAGATGGCGTCTATTCCTGTAGATTTTCTCCCGCCGTAGGTATATACATCAAACCAGCATTTCCCTTCTGGCGTCTCTACCATAATTTTCCCCTCTTCGCTCTCGTAAACCCGCTTTGCGTCTATTGCAGAAACAATGCACTGGGAACCAAACTTTCTTGCGCCGTCACTTAAGATATCCGGATTTTTTATGGCTGCCGTGTTTATGGCAACCTTATCTGCGCCGGACTTTAGAATCTTTCTTATGTCTTCTGTCGTGCTGATACCTCCCCCGACCGTAAGCGGGATGAACACCTGGTCTGCGGTCTTTTCCACGACATCGACCATCGTCTTCCTCCCCGCGGGAGATGCACTTATATCTAGGTAGACAAGCTCATCTGCACCCTGCTCATCATACATGTGGGCAAGCTTTACCGGGTCGCCTGCATCCTTTAAATTTTTGAAGTGAATGCCCTTTACTACTCTGCCATCCTTTACATCGAGGCAGGGGATGATGCGTTTTGTCAGCATTATAGGACCCGGTCCTCTTTCATAAGCCCCAGGCAGTCGAGGACAGAATACGACGCCCTTGTTATGCCCATGCTGTTGCTATTTGTATCTGTCCCAACTAGATACAGCCCGCCAATGGGACTTTTTGGGGAGGGAAAGTAACCGTCAACTGTCACCGCGGCCTTTTCAGGCACGGCAACCTGCATATGCACCATTTCCACGTTCTTTTCAATGCCCGGTATAGCAGAATAAATGGTATCAAGAGCCCTTTTTTTCTCCTTTTTCAAATCATCCTCGACGACAAATGCAAAGCCAATAAGCTGCTTTCCTTCGGGTGCCAATTGTGGGTCAAAATTGGACGTGGGCATTGCCCAGTATGGCTTTCCCTCCTCAAACCATATCTCTGAGCCTTTATAGCCGAATTCCCGGCTTTTTGAACTCAAGCCAAGCCAGATGGAAAGGGCTTTTGTCTGCTTTATTTTTCCAAGATTTTCAACGTAATCTGGCGGTAGTGCAGAGTCGAGCAGGTCTGGTAAGTCTTTTACATATCCGGAGTAAACAACCGTATCTCCCTCATAGGCCCCCTTGGAAGTTTCTACTCCTGTGACTTTATCACCCTTGACATGGATACCTACTACCTTCTCATTTAATTTGATATCGACCATATTTTTTGGCAGGGAATACTCAACAGACTTTACAATAGAGTCTATCCCTCCACGGGGGTAGCGCTGGCTTTGCGACCCGTTGTGCCGGGCCCACTTGACAAATCGGGAAAAATGCTCCCTTGGCCCCCTCCGGGTCTCTTCTATGTAGCCACTCCCTCGAAGTATCCTCCAGATAGGGGTTTCCTTTGAATTCCTGCCCGTGAGGAGGTAGCATACCGCATCTATAAATTTTGTGGTCCGATTTGACAGTGGAAGGTCGTCTATAAAATCAAGTACAGACAGATTTACTGTCTTGTCATTTATTGAGGATACTGCCATGGCCCTGGTAAGAGCCTGAACAAGGTATACCCTGTCTTTTCTTGGCAAAATGTCAAATAACATCCATTCTTTCAGTGTCCAGGGAAAATTTGAAAATTTTTCTGGAGTTCTGACATAGTAATTTTCGTGGGACACGAATTGTGGCACTATATCAAAATACCTGTCCATCAGGGTTACAAGTGGCCCGTCGTTGAGCGCAGTAATCGCATGCGGGCCGATATCTACTTTGTACCCTTCAACATCGTAGCTACGCGCGAGCCCCCCGATATGTTTGCCACGCTCTAGAATCAAAACCCTCTTTCGGTGTTTGCTTAAGGCAAGTGCCGATAGAAGTCCACTTATACCAGCGCCGATGACAATCGCATCATATACCATATTCTACCTGAGGATTATTATTTAATATAAACATATTTAAAGCGAACCCTTATAGAATTAATGGTAGGGTGATAGCGTGCTATGGGAAGTAAGAATTGCTTACAAGAAGGGTGTTCAGGACACGGAGGGCGAATCTACAAAGGAGGGCCTCAAAATGCTGGGTTTTGGGGGAGTGAGGGGCGTGCATACGGCAAAGGTCTATAAAATTGAAGGAGAGTACTCAAGAGAAGATATCGAACAGATGTGCAGGCGCCTGCTCGCGAATCCTGTAAGCCAGGACTACGAGATTAAGGAGCAAAAGTAATGGATTTTGCCGCGGCTGGTGACGAGGACCTTATAAAAATTAGCAGGGATGAGGGCCTCTCACTAAATCTCGAGGAGATGAGAAAGATACAGGGGCATTTCTCCTCAATTGGCAGGATTCCAACTGAATTAGAGCTAAAGATGTTCGGACAGACGTGGTCAGAGCACTGCATACACAAAACATTTCAAGGTGACATCATAACCGAGAACGGTAAAATACAAAATCTTCTCAAGAGCACGATAGCGAGGGTTACAAGCGAGCTTGATTTTGACTGGTGCTTTTCTGTTTTCGAAGACAATGCGGGAATAGTTGATTTTGAGGACGATATCGCTATCGCATTTAAGGTCGAGACCCACAACCACCCCTCTGCACTGGAACCTTTCGGGGGCGCGGCAACCGGGGTTGGAGGGGTGATAAGAGACATACTGGGCGTGTGGGGAGAGCCCATTGCAAATACCAATGTCCTGTGCTTCGGGCCTCTTAACATGCCACATGAAAATGTGCCTCTGGGCTCAAAGCATCCCCGGTTCATATACAAATACGTCGTTTCAGGAATCGGGACTTACGGAAACAATATGGGCATTCCGACTGTTAACGGTGCAATATTCTTTGACGAGAGCTATGTTGCAAATCCCCTGGTTTACTGTGGGACAATCGGAATTGTGCCAAAGAGCAAATACGTAAGAGAGGCAAAACCCGGAGACATCATGCTTCTTGTTGGGGGGAAGACGGGAAGAGACGGCATACAGGGCGTAACATTTGCTTCAGCAGAACTCAACGAAAAGTCGGAGGATACATCTACCACGGCCGTCCAAATCGGAAACCCCATACTCGAAGAGACGATAAAAAGAGGGATATTGCAACTGAGGGACGAAAGATTGGGCTCAGCCATAACCGACCTCGGAGGGGGCGGCCTTTCGTCGGCAGTGGGGGAGATGGCACACAGCGCGAATTCTGGAGTAAAAATAGCTCTTGATACTGTTCCCCTGAAACACCCGAGCATGGAACAGTGGGAGATATGGATATCCGAATCCCAGGAACGCATGCTGCTTGCCATCCCCGAAGAAAACCTGAAAAGGGCACTTGAGATATTCGAGGATGAAGGCGTAGGGGCAACGCCAATAGGCAGATTTACGGAGGGGAATACCTTAAAAATAGAGTTTAATGGAGAAATAGTGGCCGAATTAAATCTCGAATTTTTATTCGAAGGGGTGCCGAAGGTAGAAAGAGAGGCAAAATGGGAAAAAAAGGTTTTCCCCAGGCCAGATTTTGAGATGTCCCAGGATTTGACCGAAGATTTACTGGGCATCCTTTCCTCGAGCAACGTTGCAAGCAAGGAGGAGGTGATAAGGACATACGATCATGAGGTAAAGGCGATAAGCATAATTAAGCCCCTGCAGGGAATAAATAATGACGCCCCAGGAGATGCCGCAGTGATTAAGCCCATTTATAACTCCTGGAAGGGCGTTGTCATCTCAAATGGCCTCAACCCAGAGTACGGGAAGATTGATCCCTACTTTATGGCGGCATCGGCAATAGACGAGGCGATAAGAAACAACGTGGCCGTGGGCGGCAGGAGGATTTCACTTCTTGACAACTTTTGCTGGGGGAACCCCGAAAAGCAGGAGAATATGGCAGGACTTGTCAGGGCAGCTACGGCATGCTACGATATTGCGAAGGGTTTTAAAACCCCTTTCATTTCAGGAAAGGACAGCCTCTACAACGAATCTCCATCCGGGCCAGTTACCCCCACCCTGCTGATATCCGCAGTTGGGATAATTCCAGATGTTAGATGCGCCGTCACAATGGACATAAAAAAGCCTGGCAGCGCTATGTATATTATCGGCGAAACTTTCGACGAACTTGGGGGCTCCCATTACTATAAAATACATGGTTTTTTGGGCAACCGCGCACCAGAAGTACACCCAAAAACAGCAAAAAGTGGCATGGATCTGCTTACTTTAGCTATGGACAAGGGCATCGTAAGTTCCTGTCACGACCTCTCGGAAGGAGGACTTTCAGTTGCTGCCGCCGAAATGGCATTGGGTGGAGATATTGGAATTGAGCTGGCACTTGAAAAAATCCCGGTTTTGGGAAAAATTCGGGAAGATTCCATCCTTTTTTCTGAATCTAACAGCAGGTTTTTAGTAGAAGTGCAGGAGGATTACGCGGAAGATTTTGAAAAACTCATGAAGGGAATCGTTTTTGCAAGGGCCGGAAGCACGACCAAAGAAAAGGAGCTGAAAATTACATCCAAAGGGAGGAGCCTTGTATCGTCAGACATAGAATCAATAAAACGTGCATGGCAGGGGGGGCTATGACATCTATTTGCATCCTTAGAGCCCCGGGAACAAACTGCGACATGGAAACAAAGCATGCCCTGGAACATTTTGGCCTCTGCGCAGACATCGTGCATATAAATCAGTTCTTCAGCGGGAAAAAAGATTTGCTTTCATACAGCGGCCTTGTCATACCTGGCGGATTTTCCTATGGAGACCATATCCGCTCCGGTGCCATCATGGGCAGGGTTGCAGGGGAGAGGCTGGGCATAAAATTGGCAAAAATGGTAGAGGAAGAGAGGCCAATTTTAGGCATATGCAATGGTTTTCAGGTGCTGGTTGAGGCGGGCCTTTTGCCCGGATTTAATGGAAAAACCGCACGCCTCAATGCGGCCCTGGGAACAAACGCATCATCAAAATTCGAGGACAGGTGGGTTTACCTCAAAAACAGAGGGAGCTCTATATTTACAAAAGGGATAAAGGAGCTCACCCGGATGCCAGTGGCACACGCAGAAGGAAAGCTCATCCTGCCCCTTGAAAAGGAAAGAGAATACTTGAGCCTTCTAAAAGAGAATGGTCAAATAGCCTTCTCCTATGCAACAAGAAAAGGGAAACCTGCGAAGGGAAAGTACCCAGATAATCCAAACGGGTCAATTGCAGATATCGCTGGAATAAGCGACCCCTCAGGCGTCGTGATGGGCATGATGCCCCACCCGGAGAGGGCATTTCACAGGATAACCTACCCTGACTGGACGCGCACGGGACTAGAGGGCTTTGGGGACGGGTATATCATATTTAAGAACATGGCCGACTATGCAGAGAAGTTATGAACACCATCGTTATTCCGGCCTATAACGAAGCGGAAAACATAAAAAAGGTGGTTAATGCCGTATTGGAACAGGGGGCAATAGAAGTAATCATATCCGATGATGGGTCCACTGATGGAACTCTCGATATTGCTAGGAGCTTAAAAAAAAGTGAAAATGTGCGACTTGTAAGCGGCAAAAACCAGGGAAAGGGTGCCGCAATTAAGAGGGGACTAGAAAAGGCAAGGGGGGGCGTTTTGGGATTTATTGACGCGGACATGTCAGCCCATCCGAGGGAGCTGTCAAAATTATTTAAGGAAATAGACGAGGGCACAGACATCGCCATTGGCCCAAGGGACCTTCCAGAGTCAATTATTCCCGTGAAACAGCCCAGATTTCGAAGACTTCTGGGAAATGGTTACAGGACTCTTGCAAGACTTCTGTTCAAAATAGACGTTAGAGATTTTCAGTGCGGACTTAAAGTATTCAAAAGGGAGGTCTGGGAAAATATAAATATTGATACTGATGGCTTTGCCTTTGACACTGAACTAATAGCCAAGTCTCACAATATGGGGTATAAACTAAAAGAAGTCCCGATAACATGGCGAGATTTTCCTAAAAGCAGGGTAAACCCTATAACCGACTCTGTAAAGATGCTTTTTGAGCTAATAAGAATACGGTACAATTTAAAAAAGGAACGAGCTGGAGTGAAATGAGAGTTAATATACTCTCTTTCTTTTTGGTTGGAACAATAGTTGCATTTATACTTGCAGAAAAGGCCCTTTTTGTCCTCAAATTCGGCTATCCGAGTGGTGATGATATAAATTTGCACTTGATGATTACCAGGGGC
>JAZFTU010000198.1:0-7435 GCA_036446855.1 Hydrothermarchaeaceae archaeon (SeqCode)
TTGTAGAGTATCATAACCTCACTTTCTTCAGTTGTTAACTCTTTCTCACCCATATTGGTACACTTTCAATACTTTTGAAAGGTAACATTTAAATACTTTATGCTTACACACTATGTGTAATAAGAATCGTTATTACATACACCTATTGAGAGAATAAAAATGGAATCGTTGCTATTAAAAACCTTGGGGAAATCCCCACAGCTCAGGATAGTTGACTTCTTCCTAGATAACAGAATGTTTGACTACTCAAAAAAAGAGATTATAGAAGAAGTGGGCATGAGCAAAACGACTTTTTACAAAGTATGGGGAGAAATAGAAGATAGGGGAATAGTTAAAGTTGCTAGGAAGTTTGGCAAGGCAAAACTCTACAAATTGAATACTGATAACGAATTGGTTAAGAATCTAATTGAAATAGAGAAAGGACTCATAGAGAGCGCAGCAGCAAAGGTTAGCAAACAAGCGATGGTAAACGCATAAAATTGCTGCTTTGCAAGCATCAACAACTCGCTAAGCATACCGTTTGTAAGTTTTTTTATATTCAGTTGTGCTGTAGAGAAGCTCATAATCAGAAATTTCAATCGCATCTACTATCTTTTTTACGGTTTCTTCCACCTCTTTTCTGTCATATCCGTGGACCATGGCAAAGACATTGTACTCCCATTTTCCTGGCACCATAGGGCGCTCATAGCAGTGCGTGACCTCGTCAAATGATGAAATCATCTTTCCTACCTCCTCAACCCTCTCTTCAGGCACTTTTAGGGCCATCATCGGGTTTTCTGTTATTCCAAGTTTTCTATGCCTTATTGCAGCACTAAACCTGCGGATAATGCCGATTTTCATCATTCCCTGTATTCTTTCAATTATCTCGTCTTCGGAAATTCCCAGTTTTTCAGACGCATCTAAAAACGGCCTTGAAATCAGGGGAAAGTGGTCCTGAAGGAGAATTAAGATTTTTTCATCCGCATCGTCCAGTTTCATTTTATCTCGAACCTCACGTTTATCTTAAATTTCCTTTTTACGGGGAGACTTAGCATTTCCTCGCAATCGATTTCTTTTCGTACCTTTTCTATCGCCCTTTTCAGTGCACTCTCGTCCTTTTCGATGATTGTGAACCAGAGGTTGTACTCGTGGTCTCTTGCATAGTTGTGTGTCACAAAGTCGTATTCGCTCACCCTGCCTGCTGCCCCCTCAAGCTTTTCTGGGGCCACTTTCATGGCCACAAGCGTACTTTTAAACCCGACCTTCTTTGAGTCAATCCTAAGTCCGAACTTGCGGATAATGCCCTCCTCTGTAAGGCGTTTTACCCTTTCAAAAAACTCGTCCTCGCTTATTTTTGCCTTTTCGGAAATTTCTTTAAAAGGTCTTTTTACTACGGGGAGGTCCCCCTGAAGCTCCTTTAAAATCTCCCTGTCAATATCATCAAGTTCCATTTGCGACACTTAGCGCCCTTTCTATATTTATGCATTTTGAATCGCAGGATTTTTCAATCCACAGTCTATTAGAGCAGAGGAAGTATTCCCCTCACACTTGCCCTTTTGATTTCTGCTTTCCACATATTCCAAAAATTTGTCTAAAAACTCTAGACGCTCGCTGTCCATCCTCCCGATATGGAGGCTTAACCTGAATACGTCATTGGTACTTGCAATGTACGAGGCCTTCGCAATTGGCATTACCATCCAATGTGGGAGGCGAAACCATGTGTATTCATGAATGGGGTAAGCATGCTCCTTCCCACCTGAAATGACCTTGTTTATGAGGTATACCTCTTCGAAGTTCTCTTCAAGGACAGTGAAACTCTCCTCCTTTACAAAGAATCTCGGTGGAGAAAATACCCTGGGAGAAATCCCGGCGGCGCTGAATTCTTCCAGGCTTTGGTTCACCAGTTGGAGGGCCTTATCTTTGGAGCAGTAGAACTCAAAACCGCTGTGCGTATACCCGTGCGCCCCTATCTCATACCCATTTCCTTGCAATTCTTTAAGATATCCGACGAATTTTGGATATTTACTCAGCGGAGCGGATGCACCGTGGTCTGGAATGACAAATATCACAACCCTTTCGACCCTGTGCTTTTCGAGTACTCCAATTACTTTTGACAGCTCGTAGGTACCGTAGGCAGGCGAGGCATCGTTTATCTCCACCCAGAGGGAAGGGGCCTTGATAGGGGTAATAATTTTCGGTGGTATTATAATGAGAAATGCGATAGAGACAAGTATGATGCCCTTCATAGTTTTCCTCGTTAATTTTGGTCCTTAAAAATAATTTGGTGAGTGCTTGATAGCTATAATAACCAAAAGGCCCAGGTTCTATTACGAAGCAGCAAGAGAGCTGAAAGGCCAGGACATAGAATTTTTAACCCTTGCATTGGGTGAGGAGATTCCCTCTGAAGTTGGCGTCGTTCTGACAAGCAGTGAGGAAAGAGGTAACATAGATTTTCCGAAGGTCGTAGGGAGTCACGATATAAAATCCGCGGTTGGGGAGTGCTTGAGAATAGAAAGCGGACTCGAAGGAGAATTCGAAAATCTAATACTTGGGATTGACCCCGGGCCAAAGCCCGGCTTTGCAGTACTTGGCGACGGGAAAGTGGTCCATGCAGAATCTCTAAGCTCGCCGGAGGAAATTTACGAAGTATCAAAGAGGGTGCTTAACACATACTCTGGGAATAAAGTCATATTCCGGGTAGGGGGCGGCGGCGGGGTTTACAGGGAAAGAATCCTAAAGATTATACAGCAGGATTTTGATTATCCGGTAGAGGTCGTAGACGAGAGTTGCACTACTCCCCTTTTTAGAAAGGGGGCAAGTGTCAAGGATATCATTGCAGCAGTAAATATTGCATTAAAAAGGGGCAGATTTTTGAGGGAAAAGGTTGAGGTGCATCCAACCAATGGAGAGATTAAAAATATACAAAGAGACAGTAGAATCATAAGCGGGGATATTACAATAAATAATAAGCTTGCAATGAGGGTCGCAAGCGGCGAGCTTGCCCTCGAAGAGGCCATAAAAATACAGCGCAAAAAATAATTTTAGGTTTTTCGTAATTTTTTTAGCATTGATACTTCGTAACCTAATTCATATGTCGTTTTTTTTGCGGCCGGATATAGAGAAGTGTTTGGACGAGTTGGGATTTAAGAAGCCCACGGACATCCAGAGGCTTGCGATTCCACGTATATTAAAGGGGCAAAACGCACTTCTCATCGCCCCAACCGGCATAGGAAAGACCGAGGCTGCCGTGCTCCCGATTTTCGAAAGATTTCTGGAGGCGCGGACAAAGGGCATAAGCATCCTTTACATCACGCCCCTAAAGGCCCTGAACCGGGACCTTCTTGACAGGCTCCTCTGGTGGTCTGAAAGGCTTGGAATAGAGATTGCAGTAAGGCACGGCGACACGTCTCCATACATACGAAGAAAGCAGGCACTTTCACCCCCGGACATGCTGATAACAACCCCCGAGACCCTGCAGGCAATTTTGCCGGGGAGTGTAATGAAGAGGCACCTGAAAAATGTCAGATATGTAATCGTCGATGAGATTCACGAGCTTGCACAGGACAAAAGGGGGGCGCAATTGAGCGTGGGCCTCGAAAGATTACGGGAGCTAGCGGGACACAGATTCCAGAAGGTCGGAATAAGCGCCACTGTCGGTTCTCCAGACGTCATATCGAGGTATCTCTCATGCAGGGAGCCAATTGAGATTTTGAAGGTATCAATGGCAAAGGCAATTGACCTTGCAGTGGAGAGGCCAAAACCAAAAAAACAGGACAGGGAGATTTCCGAAAAAGTAGTCTCCTCTATGGACGCATCTACCCGGCTTCGGAGGATTTTAGAGCTTGTGGACTCCCACAGGTCGACCTTGATTTTTGTAAATACGCGCCAGATGGCAGAGATACTTGCGGCGAGGTTTAGGGTTCTCAAAAAGAACGTGGGCATACACCATGGGTCCCTCTCGCAGGAGGTCCGGATTTCGACCGAGGACGATTTTAAAAAGGGAAAACTAAATGCGCTTATCTGCACCTCGTCTCTTGAGCTGGGAATAGACATAGGCAGCGTGGATTTGGTCATCCAGTATAACAGCCCCCGGGAGGTTACAAGGCTCCTTCAGAGGATAGGGAGGTCGGGACATAAAATTGGAAAGAGGTCAAAGGGCATAATCATATCAACAGATTTTGATGACATCCTAGAGTCACTTGTTATCACAAGAAGGGCCCTTGGTGAAGAGCTTGAGGAAGTGAAAGTCCCAGATAAGCCATTCGACGTTCTTGCCCACCAGATAGTCGGACTTGCTCTCGACTTTGGCACGGTGGAAAAGAAGAGGGCCTTTAAAATTATAAAAAGGAGCTTTATTTTTTCAAAACTTACATTAGAGGAATTTGAAGAGGTCCTTTCCCTTTTAGGGACTCTTAGGCTTTTATGGATAAACAACGGAAGTTTCAAGAAGAAAAGGACATCGTGGAAATACTACTACGAAAATCTTTCTACGATACCAGACGAGCGGAAATATTCTGTCAGAGATATAGTGTCCCAGGGAAGGTTAGGCATACTCGATGAGGCGTTTGTTGTAAACCATGTTGAGCCGGAAGGTTTAATAATATTTAAGGGCGCTCCATGGCGGGTAGTCTCTTTGGACGAAGAAAAAATAGAGGTAGAGCCCGTTGATGACATAACTGGTGAGATACCCTCATGGGTGGGGGAGGAGATACCAGTCCCGCTGGAGGTTGCAAGGGAGGTGGGCAGGATAAGGGGCGATATTGGACTAATAGATGGGTATAAAGCCGGCGAATATACCAAAAGACTTGCCCGCTCCATGATAAAGAGGCACAAGAAAAAAGGCCTGCCAATTCCCGACGACAAACATTTCCTCGTTGAGCTTTTTGAAAATTATGCCGTGATGCACTCTCCTTTCGGGATGAAGGTGAACCAGACCCTTGGAAGTACGTTTTCACTGCTTCTTACCGCAAGGCTCGGCTCTTCAGTCACGCTAAAGACCGACGCATACAGAATAGTCCTGCAATCTCCCCGAAAGCTTTCTCCTGAGGATATAGGGGAGACCATAAATGTAGATGGCGATTTTATTGAAACCTTTCTATTCCTGACAATGAAGAGGACCCCTATTTTCAGGTGGAAATTTGTGCACGTTGCAAGGAGATTTGGCGCCATTTCCAGGGACGTTTCATACGCAAATATTGCGATGAACCGGATAATAGAGACCTATGAGGGTTCTCCCATTTACCGCGAGGTATTAAAGGAGCTTTTCCGGGACAATCTGGACATTGCGAACTCAAAGCGTGTCCTTGAGGATATCAAAAGCGGAAATATCCGATTAAAAATTATAGAATGCAAAAAACCCTCGCCCATCGCCGAACTTGGACTCGCCGGCCATAGCGAGATAGTGATGCCCCGCCGTTCAGTAGGCCAGATTATAAAGGCCCTAAAGAAGAGAATTTTTCGCAGGAGACTAGAGTTCTTCTGCACGTACTGCGCTGGCTGGTCGACATCATACCTCGTAAAAAACGTTCCCGATGATTTGAAGTGTGCCAAATGCGGCGCTAAATCACTTGCCGTAATCAAGGGGCGCGGAAGGGAACTTAAATCACTCTACCGCAGGTTCAAGAAGGGCAATGTCACAGATGAAGAGAAAAAGGAGATAAAGAGGATGCAGCTTTCTGCCAATTTGTATCTTTCATATGGAAAAAAAGCTGTAATTGCCCAGGCTGGAAGGGGCATCGGCCCGCAGGTGGCAAAGAGGGTCCTTCCCGCATTAAGCGAGGATGGGTTCTACAAAAGAATACTCAAGGCAGAGCGAAACTACGCCAGAACGAAAAGGTTTTGGGATTAGAATTTATAATACTATCGCCTCATCCAATCCTTCAAAATCCGGGTCCGTTGTCAACAGCGTCTGTTCGAAACTCATCGCCGAGGCAATAATAAAACCGTCCATAAGACCAAACTGATTTTTACCCGCCTTTCTTTGCCCTTGTTTTATTTTTGAACCTTCGATACAGATACTCTCTGTGATGCCTGTAACCGTCGCCATGCCCTTTACTTCTTTTAGAACTTTCGCAACCTTGAGCTTATTGGCATGACACCAGTCGGCAAGCCCACCTGTCTGTACGATAGAAAATAACAGGGGCTCTGTTTCAGCGATATTTTCTAAATAATCAATAACTTTCCTGTTACCTCTGAGGAACTCTATAAGTATCGTTGTATCCAAAAACATTAATACCGATCCTCATATTTTCTTTTGAATGGTTTTGCATCTCTGTATAACCCTGCTATCTGCTTGATGGCCTTCAATCTTTTTGTCTTTGAAATGGGAATAATTAGCTCTATCATATCCCCTTCCAGCGCATGAATCTTCTCTAGGATGTCATTGGGTATTATCACTCCGCGGGCATTTCCGATCCTACGTACTTTGGCCTCAAATACCTCCGACATTTATCTCACTTATTATAACGTTATAACTAACAACGTCAAATATGCTTGGAAATCCCAGATCACGTCACCCCAAGTTAAAAAACATCCTTGAGATATTTTTATAAGGCTATTCTTTTACTTCTTTGTTTAAGCATGAAACATATAATAATTGCTATATTGATTTTAAGTAGTGGATGTATCAATCAAGAAACTAAAATACTGGACGAACTAGAAATTTTTGAAATTAGAGATGGTGGTTGGGATAATTGTGTTTATTCAACCCAAAGTTTAGAAGGAATCTACGCTGGCCATTTAAATACCGTTTTTGGATAATGGCCGATCAAGAATCTTACTTTGTCCACTCCTCTTCTGACTCCTTCTTTTTTGAGAAATACATAATAGCACCGACAACCACTGCTCCAATGATTATGCCAAGCAAAACCATCATAATTGGGGACGTTTGATTTCCTTCTGGCTCTGGTGCGGTAGTTGTCGGTGGCGGCGTTGGACTCGATTGAGCCGCAACTATTACGATTATCGTATCCGAGGCCTTAGCACCCGTGTTATCTGTAATAATCACCTTGATTTCATGTTCACCCTCCTCAAATATCTTGCTTAGAGATTTCTCCTGTCCGAGGATTGTGCTTCCTTCAGTCCATAAATACGAAACAATGCTTCCATTGTCGAGGCTCGCGGTGGTTTCCGGGGTTAGAGTGACCAGAGTGTTTTTTGTAACTGTCCTGTCCTCACCAGCTTCAACTGACACGTTTTTTAGCTTTAGAGGAGGGGGCGAGGTAGTTACCGGGGGCGTCGTAGCCTCTGGAGCAGGCGCAAGCGTTTTGTGTGCCAGGGCAAAAAACGTTCCACTGCCAACGCCGATTATGTCATCCAAATATCCATCCCCGTCAAGGTCTGCGGGGCTTAATGTCGAGGCCCCGGTTATGTTGTAGGGACCCCTCTTGTTTATACCGTCGGGAAGGTAATACCCTACCTGTAGGCCTGAAGAACTTATTGCGTAAATCTTGTTGGA
>JAZFTU010000199.1:0-2001 GCA_036446855.1 Hydrothermarchaeaceae archaeon (SeqCode)
TCTTTTCAAGGTGGTGTTATTTAAAATTAATTGAAATTTTGAAAAAGACGGTGGTTTACCGATTTTAAGTGGGATAGGGATTTTTGATTTAGTTGAAAATAAGTTTTCAATCTACTCGTTTGAAGATTCGAAATATCCCTCGTGTAAACATAAACACAAAAATGGCGAAAATAACTGCTAAAAAACTTGCGAACCAAAAAAAGAGCGCATAAACAAGCCCCCACACACCCCCTTGTTTCACACCCTCCCAATAGGTGTTTAGTAAATCAGAAAATTGAATGGCTATAACGATTGATACTACTATCAAAATAATTTGTTTTATCTCTCCTCTATCCACATTGAAAATATCATTTAGTATTTTTAAGGATTCCATGTTTAAACCTGCTCTATAATGATTCCATTATAAAAGTTACTCTTGAGGGCTCCATTAAATCTAGTATCAGTACTTCGTAAAGTAATTTTTCGCATGGTAAATATATGCAGGACTGAGCGGGATTTATGTATGCCAAAAACCGCAAACCCAGTCCTGAGAAAGCTTAAGACCTCGCAGATATTAAAGCTTACGGTCAACATCGTCCTCGGCCTACTCAACCTCGAAGCCAAACCCAACTCTACCTACAGCGGCAAGGATCTCATATACCACATCCTCAGCGCATGCATATCCCAGACATCTATATCTCAAGTAAGCGAGTTCAATGATGAAGCCCCCTCTGAAGGGGCAATCAGGTCCAGACTAGAAGGGCTTGACCTAGAAGAGGTCCAGAGGAAGATCAACGTCATGCTCAAAAAGAGGATCATAAGAACCCTCCCAAGGAACTCGCTGAAATTTGCCATCGACTTCAACGAGATACCCTTCTACGGCACAGAAACCGCCGAGGGCGACACCCGCAAATCCAGAGCCAAGAAAGGGACAACACGGTTCTTTGTCTATGCAACCATTTACGTGATACTCCGGAATAAACGCTACACCCTGGCCGTGAAATATGTCAGAAAGGGCGAGAAGCTCACAGATGTCATTGACTTCCTCCTAGAGGAGGCTAAGGATATGGGTCTTAGAATCCAATGCCTATTTCTTGACCGGGAGTTCTATAACATCGACGTGATAAACCACCTCAAGGATGAGGAGGTCCCGTTCATCGTCCCCTGCGTCCGCAGAGGCAGGAGCGGCGGGATCAGAAAGCTCTTTGTCGGCAAAAAGAGCTATTCTACAGAATACACCATGAGATCTGGTGGGAAAGAAGCCACATTCCCTGCCCATGTTGTGGTAAAATACTCCAAAGGCAAATACAAGCGCAGAGGAGCGAAGTACTTTGCCTACGCCGTTTATGGCATGGATATATCGGTGAACAGGACCTTCAACGAGTACCGGAAGAGGTTTGGAATCGAGTCCAGCTACAAGCTGAAGAATCTGGCCCTCCCAAGGACCTCGACAAAGAACCCGATGCTCAGGCTTTTGTATGTGGGGCTGGCATTTCTCTTGGTGAATGTGTGGATCTATGTTCAGTGGATGTTCCTGAGCGAGAGAAGGAGGGGTGGAAGACAACCGGTATACTGGCCGTTCAAGACTATGCTCCGACAGATGCTGAGGATACTTGAGGATCTGCTCGGCTTTATCGATGACATGCCCCTGGCATCATCGGCACAGGGCTGACTCTATCGAGTTTTTCCGGAGTTACGGGCGTCAGACCAGATTTTTATGACAGATTGCCGGGTTGAAAAGGAGCAACCCTAGTGAAATATGGGATATGTGGGGAGAAAGAGGAGAAATTGCAGGAAAAGGCAACAAAAAGCAACATTTATATGATCACTTTACGAACTACTGATACTCTTCTAATAGGATAAAAATACATTATAATAAAAACCACTTTTGTATTATCTCTCATTTATCTCAACTTCTTCAATTCTATTTTTGGATGCTTTAACTGCCATTATGTGACCAAAAGAAGGCAAAGCCGTCGAAAGAAAATCATCGATTGGCGAAGTAACCAATAATAGAGGATA
>JAZFTU010000200.1:0-10531 GCA_036446855.1 Hydrothermarchaeaceae archaeon (SeqCode)
CCGACAGAGACGATTATCTCATCTGAAAACTCCCTTGCAACATCTACGGCCCGTTCTATAAACGATTTACCGTAAATCTTAAGAAACTTCTTGTCCTGGCCCATGCGCAGGCCTCTTCCGCCCGACACGATTAATGCAGATATCATATATTTCTGCGCCCGCTTAAAGCTCCACCAAGTAAGCTCCCGCCAATGCCCCCCATGCCTGTCTTTTCGCCCACCTGCCCAGATCTCGCCGCTGCAAAGATGCGGTCTGCAAGCCGGGAGAAAGGCAGACTCTGGAGAAATACGGTCCCAGGGCCCTTCAGCCTGGCAAGGAACAGCCCTTCACCCCCAAACATGGCATTTTTAAATCCCCCGATAAACTGGATATCGTAATTTACATCTGTCGAGAAGGCAACAAGGCATCCCGTATCCACGCGCAGGGTTTCACCGGGATTAAGCTCTCTTTTGATAATCGTTCCCCCGGCATGGATAAATGCCAGGCCCGAGCCCTCAAGTCTCTGTAATATGAAGCCCTCGCCGCCAAATAGGCCCGTACCGATTTTTTTTGTGAAAGCAACCTCAATTTCAATGCCCCGGGCAGCGCACAAAAATGCGTCCTTCTGGCATAAAAATTTCCCTCCAAATTCGTCCAGGTTAAGAGCAATTATTTTACCGGGGTAGGGGGCCCCAAAGGCAACGTGGCTTTTTCCACTGCCGCTGTTTAGAAATGTAGTTATAAAGAAACTCTCTCCTGTGAGCATTCTCTTAAAACCCTTAAAAAGGCCGCCACCAGAGGAGGTCTGCATCTCAATTCCCTCGTCCATGTACATCATTGCACCGGCCTCTGCCCTGACCCCTTCCTTCGGGTCCAGCTCAACCTCGACAATCTGCATGTCGTCCCCGTAAATCTTGTAGTCAATCTCATCTGACATTTTATACCTCCTTTTAATATCCTACAGTATTAATTTTATATATATCTCACCCCGATAATCTACTCGTGGAAAGGTGGAGCGACCCTTTGACAGGGGGCATCAAAAGTCTAAAGAAGGCAAAGTAAGTTATGGCATATAAAAGACATCTAATCCAAAGAGTTAGTAGAATGGGGGTATTGGACTGAAATCAGGATGGGGTCCTGGAAATCGCGTGATATTCCCGCTGATGGCTCTAGGGATGCTCGCCCTGGTATTGGGCGTATGGGCCGGGCTTTTACGGATGAACTGGGCTTTGCCACAGGTACAGCCAGCGCTGCCTGCGGCTCATGGGGCCCTGATGGTCTCTGGGTTTCTCGGAACAGTCATAAGTTTGGAGCGGGCCTTTGCACTGGGATATCGCTGGTGCTATGCGGCCCCACTCTTCATCGGCATCGGCGCCTTGTGCGTGATCATCGGCAGCGATGCCGGCCCGGTGCTTATGACACTTGGCAGCCTGGGCCTTGTTGCGATGTTTGTCGTAATACTCAGGTTTCAACTGACCCTCCCGGCAGCCATGATGGGGCTTGGTGCCCTCTCCCTGCTTGCAGGTAATAGCGTATGGCTCGCAAGCGTAGGAATGAAAGCTGCCGTCCCCTGGTGGGCAGGCTTTCTCGTGCTCACAATTGCTGGTGAGAGGCTCGAATTGGCCCGGCTCCTGCACCTGTCCAGGCTGAAAATTGCTGCATTTCTCTCATCGATAGTTTTGTTTATTTTTGGCGTTTTATTAACTCTCATAGATTATGAGATAGGGATGCGGGCAGCAGGCGCGGGTATGCTCGCCCTTGCCGTATGGCTCCTTTGCTACGACGTTGCCAAAAGTACCGTAAGGGCGGCGGGACTTACGCGCTTTATCGGCATCTCTCTAGTCTCAGGATATATATGGCTCGGTGCTACGGGGGCTATCTGGCTTGCCTACGGCGGAGCGTATTATGATGCAATGGTGCACGCACTCTTTTTGGGCTTTGTGATTTCGATGATTTTTGGTCACGCCCCACTTATATTTCCTGCTTTGTTCGGGGTTAAAATGCCTTTTCTAAATACATTCTATATCCACTTAGCTTTACTCCACCTATCCCTTGTGATGAGGATTTTTGGGGGACTATCCGGCAACTTTCCACTGATTCAGTTTGGTGGGCTTTTCAATGCAGCTGCCCTTGCGCTTTTTCTGGCAAACACGATTCTGGCTATTTGGAAGGGAAGAAGATAGATTGAATTTATATATTCTCCCACCCTAATTAACCCCCATGCCGAGGGAAAAAATCCTTATCACCTGCGCATTGCCCTATGTAAACAACGTACCGCACATAGGAAACATCGTAGGGTCGCACCTTCCAGCAGACATATTTGCCAGGTTCTGCAGGTCTGCTGGCCACAAAACCATATTTGTAGGCGGAAGTGACGAGCACGGGACTCCAATAGAAGTTGCGGCAGAGGGCCGGAATGTAAGCCCAAAGGAACTTTGCGATAAATATTACGAGCTTCATAAGGGGATTTACGAGTGGTTTGACATATCCTATGACAACTTTTCGAGGACGTCGCTATCTGAACACCACAGGACCACCCAGGAGTTCTTTAGCAAAGTATATGAAAATGGTTTTATAACTGAAGATACACTCACACTTCCTTACTGCGAGCACGACAAAAGAACCCTGCCGGATAGATACGTGGAGGGAACCTGCCCAAAATGCGGCTATGAAAGCGCCAAGGGCGACCAGTGTGAAAGCTGTTCTACTCTTATAAATCCTGACGAGTTGAAATCTCCCCGGTGCATCATATGCGGATCTACGCCAGTAAAAAAGGAGGTAAAACACCTTTTCTTAAAACTGGATAAGCTTTCGGAAAATCTGGAAAAATGGATAAAGGAAAGCTCGGGCATATGGAGCAAGCAGGTTGTAAACATGGCCCTCGGATGGATAAAAGAGGGCTTAAACCCCCGGTGCATAACAAGGGACATAAAATGGGGCGTTAAAGTGCCGATTGCAGGTTATGAGGACAAGGTGTTTTACGTATGGTTTGATGCGCCCATAGGCTACCTGTCCTCAACAAGGGAGTGGGCAAAGAAGATTGGAAAGGCAGAAGAATGGAAAAAATACTGGCAGTCTGACGCCAAAATATTCCATTTTATCGGGAAGGACAATATTCCATTCCACACGATATTTTGGCCGGGGATGCTCATGGCCAATGAGTGCTACTCTCTCCCGTACCGGGTCGTAGGATTGCAATATCTGAATTACGAAGGGGGTAAAATATCGAAGTCTAAAAGTAGAGGGATATTTTGTGAGAACCTGCCAAGTGCTGGGCTGGATTCTGACATCTGGAGGTTTTATCTAACGTTCCTTGTTCCTGAAACAGACGATACCGAGTGGAAGTGGATGGAGTTTTCTGAGAGAGTAAATAACGAGCTTGTGGCAAATCTCGGAAATTTTGTGCACAGGACAATGAGTTTTATCCAAAACAACTTTGATGGGGAGGTGCCAAAAGCAAGTCTAAAAAAAGAGGACGAGGCAGTGCTGGAATATGCCCGGACCTGCTCATCTGAATATAAAGTCCTTTTATGGGACATCAGATTAAGAGATGGCCTTCGAAAAGTTCTGGAAATATCGGATAAGGGAAACAAATATTTTCAGGAAAACGAGCCCTGGAAGGTGATAAAAAGTGATAGAGAAAGGGCAGGTGCAACGCTCTATGTATGTGCAAACCTGTGCTATGAAATTGCTGTGCTCTTAAGCCCGTTCCTCCCTAAAAGCGCGGAGAGGATATGCAGCCAGCTTGGCGTCCCCCTGGGGAATCTTTCGACATTGGGAAAAAGGATAAAATCCGAACAGAAGATCAAAAGTCCAAGGCCCCTATTTCTGAAATTGGATGAGAAGACAATAAGAAGGCTTAAGGATATAACGAGCAAGGTTACAACATATGATGAGATGTTTGGCCAAAAATGCTCATATGAGGACTTTAAAAAATTCGACTTTCGGACAGCGATAATTATTGGTGCCGAGGAAATGGCCGGATCAGACAAACTTTTAAAACTTCGGGTGGACGTTGGGGGAAAAGAGAGGCAGATTGTAGCAGGCATTGCAAATAGCTACAATAAAAAAGAGCTTTTGGGGAAGACCATCGTAATAGTAAGCAACCTAAAACCTGCCAAAATCAGGGGTGTATTAAGCGAGGGCATGCTGCTTGCGGCGATAGACGGAGATAAAGTGTCCCTGCTCACTGTTGATGGGGATATAAAAAGCGGCTCCGGAGTCGGATAGCGGCTATATTTTTGAACTCTCCATTATCCCGCCGATTGTGAGCAGGACAATTACGACAGCATATCTTCTGAGGGTCCCCTTTGTTACGTCATTAATTTGTCTTTTTAATTTTGAGAGGGAATCTGATTTTCCTAGCTCTGCAATCTCAAGCCCTATCGCCCCCGATAGTATTATTCCAGGAATCTCAAAGATGCCGTGTGGAAAAAGAGCCGCGAGATACTTAAGTATGCTTTCACTGAAGAACACCAGATACAAAAGGAGAAATGCCCCCAGTACAAAGCCGTTAAAAAACAAAATGAGAACAGGGAAGGTATACAAAAAAAGGTAGAATGCCCGCATAACATCGCCCCCAATTATTAAATAGATTCTCGAAAGCAAATTCCCCCCATACGCCATGATAAAAGATGCCGATATGTTATTTAGTATTATTACAGCAGATATGTTGAGATGAAAGCTTTCCCCAAGCTCCACCGAGGATTCAATTTTTCTTATTAAAATGCCCATAAATGACAGGTAAACTTGGGGGAATGTGCGTATAAGAAAAAAGCAGAACAGAGAGCCTACAAGAAAACCTGACAGGTATATCTTTGCACTCTTTTTTATCATCCTAACTTTTCAATCAGCACGGCAAATACCATATTGTGCTGGGTGCCTGTAACTCTTGCCTTAACCTTCTGCCCGGCTTTTGCTCCGGACACGAAAACCAGATACTCTCCAATTTTTGCGAGCCCGTCCCCTTTTCTCCCAGTTCCGGTTATGTCCACAGTGATCTCATCTCCAATAGAAAGCTGTTTTTGCGTCTCTTTAACTGGAGCTGCTTTTATTGAACTTATTGAACGCCTTGCGCCGCATGCCTCACAGACAAGGAAATTTATTCTCCCTTCCCTGAGTATTTTTGTATCCGGCCTATTGCACTCTGAGCAGAGCACAAATTCTTGCAAAAATGCATCAAAACGATCCTGAATCTGAGCCTGGCGGAACTGTCCTTTCATAGTGAGGTGTTGACCATCATGGGTTCCAGAGGTCCCAAGTTCTTTTATGAGGTATTTTGAAATCATGTCGGTTTTTCTATTGATTGACTTTGCAATGTCACCTAGATTTCTCACCATAGTTATCTTTCCCTGAACTATGGAATTAACTGTAGGTTTCTCAAATCTGGAGTGTTCTTTTAAGACGTCTGGAAGTTCCGTATATGCCTTGTCAAGAAGCGCTTCATAGTTCAAAACAGGCCTAACTCCTTTAGTTTGATTTTTGCATTTTTTGCCGCCTGTTCAGCATCCGCAACGCTCTTCGCACCGGTGCAAACTATCTTTCCAGAACCAAACAGCAAAAGTACAACCTTCGGCTCTTTCATCCGGTAAACAAGCCCGGGGAATTGTTCTGGCTCGTATTCAGTGTTGTCAAGTCCGATGGCGATGGCATCAAGATTTAGGTCCGTTTCTAGATTTGCAGTTGCAACGACATTTTGGACTATGACTTCTGGCTTTGTAGTAATGTCAATTCCAGTACCCTTTATTTTTTCTACAATCCTCTCAATTGCAAGTGTTGCATCCGCTATGCTCTTCGCACCGGTGCAAACTATCTTTCCAGACCCGAAAATCAACGCAGCTGCTTTGGGCTTATCAAGATGATATACCAGACCCGGGAACTGTTCGGGCTCGTATTCCACTTTATCCAGTCCCTCGGTAATAAGGCCCAAATCAAATTTCATCCCAAGTGAGGTACTTGCAACGACATTTTCTACTTTCACGGCAACGTGGTTTTCGTCTTTCGCGGCGACGTCATTTTTGTTTTTCACGGCGACGTCATTTTTGTTTTTCACGGCAACGTCATTTTTGTTTTTAACAAGTTTGACCATAATTTTTCCTCCAAAAGTACAATATCCCGTTTATTACTATAAACCATATATAAACTTAGTTAGAGAACGGTAACATGAACCATTCAAATGCTGACCTGTGGCTTTTAGTTCTTAAGGAAGACGAATTGAAATTTGAAGACATCAAAAAGACAATAAATCAGATTTCTGAGTCTGGAAAATTTGACTATGACACGGGCAAGGGCAAACACGCCATTTTTCACATGATCTTGAGCGACCTTGATATGCTTTGTCAAAGTGGCTATGCAATAAGGACATTCGAAAAAGAGAATAAGACAGAAATAGTAGAGAAGTTTCGGATAACGCCAAAAGGCATGGCCAGGGCAGAACGCCTCCTATCTATATCCCGAGGACATCGAAAGTAGAAAAGACCTTTTTTTGGCCAGAATTCTCATAAACAAATCTTATTGCTTTTATTGTTCCATTTACAAAGGCCTGACGGGATTGGGCCCTGTGGGTAATCTCAAACCTCTCCCCTTCGGTTGCAAAAAGTACTGTGTGCTCCCCTATAATGTCCCCGCCCCTAATAGAATGAAAACCTATCTCGCTTCCTCTCTTTCCGATTACTCCCCTGCCTCTCCCGAACATACCGTCTTTTTCCAGGTCCTTTCCCATCGACTTTGCAACAAGCTCCCCTGCCCGAATGGCAGTCCCGGACGGTACGTCCTTTTTGTGCCGGTGGTGCGCCTCAATTATTTCGACGTCGCAGTCTTCGCCAAAAAGTTTTGCAACGTCCCTCACTGCCTTAAAGAAGATATTTACGCCCGTCGCCATATTGGGGGATATTACCGCCGAGATTTTGTTTTCTTTTACCAATCTTTCAATCTCCCTCATCTGGGAGCTGTCGAGTCCAGTTGTTCCCACGACGAGATTTACCCCGTTTTCTGAGGCGACTTTGGCGGTTTCCACAGCAGCTCCCGGAGCCGTAAAGTCGACCAGCACATCTGGACGTGCAACTTTCAATGTTTCATCGAGATTATCGCTGGAAGTGACCTTAACATTTAGATGTCCGAGTCCTAAGAGTTCTCCAACGTCCTCACCGGCATTTCGGACCCCTGCAGACTCTACTCCTGCGACAAGCTGCATGTCCTCCTGCTCTGAAGCTGTCCTGATAATACCCTGCCCCATCTTCCCAAGGGCCCCGGCAACAGCTACCCGTATCAATTTTGCACGCCCATGCTCTTTAATACGCTGGAAATGCGCTCTTTATTCTCGGCACTTGTCTCGCAAAGGGGAAAGCGATAACCCTTGCAAGAAAGGCCCAAAATGTTCAGCGCCTCTTTTACTGGCACGGGATTTGTGTCCACGAAAAGCACGTCGAAAAACTCGCTAAGTGCATTATGTTCCCGCTCCATTTCCAAAAAGCTTTCATCCAGCCCGAGTTTTACGAATTCGGCCATCCTCTGCGGGATTACGTTTGATGCGACAGATATAACGCCGCATCCCCTATAATCTTTCATCAGGCGAAAGGTATCAGCGTCATTTCCGGAAATTATTTGAAAATCGCTGCTGCATGCCTCTGTTATGCCCTTCCAGACCTCTTCATTTCCTGACGCCTCTTTTACTGCCACGATATTTGAGTATTCCTCTGAAAGCCGCGCCATTGTTTCTGGTGCTATCTCCTTACTGGTTCTCCCTGGCACATTGTAGAGTATATGGGGCATATCGACGGCCTCTGCAATGGCCCCAAAGTGCCTGTAGAGACCCTCCTGGCTGGGCTTGTTATAGTAAGGTACAACCTGTAAAGAGGCATCCGCCCCCGCATCTTTTGCACGCTCCGTCATCTCAATAGCCTCCCACGTGCAGTTCGAACCGGTGCCAGCTATCACTACACAGCTTGAGTTTTCCACGGTAAGTTCGATTACTTTGTTATGCTCCCCATGAGACAGCGTGGGAGACTCTCCGGTCGTGCCACAGGCAACAATTCCGGAAATTTCATTTTCATTCTGAAATTCCACAAGTCTCTTATAGCCTCTCCAATCTATCTGAGGTTTTGCACCAGTTTTCAAAAATGGAGTGACTATCGCTGTAAAACAGCCTTCCAGTATCATCTATTGTTTCTCTTTTTTAAACGGACCATGTAGCCTGCTATCTGATTTTTTAAAAGAATACCTTGGATGTCCACGATTTCTTTCAGGAGTTCTCGATTTTTTCCAAAATCAGTTGTAACCCTGTCACCATGCTGCTTCATGATTTCGTGAGCTATCCTTTTTACATACTTTTGTTTTACACCCAATGTTTCACCTTTAGGAAAAGACTTAAATCGTATTCGTATTTATATTCTTCTTAGAATGAGGCTGATAATTCTTATACTGGTCGGACTCTCGGGATTGTTTGCTGCGTCGATTGTTGGAGCGTACTTCCTCACCAAGCATGACGGCGTTGGATTCGGCGATGGGATAGCAGTTATACCGCTGCACGGCACAATTTCAACTTCGCAGGGTACGGGAGTATTTGCAGAGCAAAGCGCAACTCCGAAAAAGTTTAAGGAGATGCTGAACAAGGCGGGAAGAGACAGCTCGATTAAGGGTGTTGTCATAGATATAAACAGTCCAGGAGGATCAGTGGTTGCCTCTGACGAGATTGCACTTTCAATCACAGAGTTTGAAAAACCCACCGTCGCATGGGTGGGGGAGATGGGGGCCTCAGGTGGCTACTACGTTGCATCAGCGGCCGATTACATCGTCGCAGACAGGGCCAGCATCATCGGAAGCATCGGGGTAATATCCATCTTTCCAGAGTACTCCCGCCTGATGGAAAAGATTGGCATAAATATGACAGTTATAAAGGGCGGCGAGCTAAAGGATTTTTCAACAGGCTTTAGGCCTATGACCGATGAAGAGAGAGAGATGATGGAAAGCGTTGTAAATGAAGTTTACGACCAGTTCCTCACGATAGTTTCCGAAAATCGCAACCTTTCGAAAAGTTATGTCGACTCTATTGCCGGCGGGAGGATTTACACAGGAAAGAGGGCAAAGGAACTAAAGCTTATCGACGAAGTCGGCGGGATGGATAAGGCAATAGAAATTGCAGCTGAAATGGGGGGCATTGAAGGGGAGCCTAACATTGTAGAATATAAAAAGACAGGATTTTTCGACGAGTTTGTAGGAACCGCATTTGCAAACCTTGGCTACGGTTTTGCAAAGGGACTCATTGAGACACGGTCAAGTCTTGGCTACCAGTACTAATCTTTTGTGAAAGACAGCCTTTTCTTCATTGAAAAAACAGTTTGCCACAGCGAACTCTAACCAATCCACGAAAAATCATTCATAAAAGCTAACGGTAACGCTTGATTTTGAGTGGATTAAAATGGACTCGCCGGGATTTGAACCCGGGGCCTCCGCCTTGCGAAGGCGGCGATCTTCCAGCTGAGCTACGAGCCCTCAAGTTAAGTAATCTCATTGGAATTGTGATAATATATCTTTGAAATTGTTTATTATAAAAGGTAGAACTATAAAAAAATAAAAAAAAGTTGGCGAATGGCCAACTTATATGTTTTATATCGGGGCTCCTTCAGGCGCTAATTTAACCTCTACACTCTCAAAGTTCAAATGGATCCAGATAGTGTGTGGTGGGAAGTTGTTCGGGTCTGGAACCGTAGAGTGAGCTACGATGTGAAGCTCTCTGTCGTCAGGATCTACGTAGCCGTCAGCTGGATTCATAGGGCTGTAGATGCCTACCTGGTCAGCGGAGTGTACATGGTAGTCATCCTGTCTAGCTCCATCAGTGTACATAAAGTGTGCATCGAGGTCGTCGTAAATGAGGACATCATCTAAATACACATCTGCAGTTCCCCAGCCTCCGAGGAATGTCTGGATTTTGGGCATGACCGGTGGTCCTCGACCAGTGTCGCCGTGTATCGTGACATCATCTGCAATTCCACCTTCTTGGAATGGCATCATTCCAGAAAAGTGATTCATGACAATTTTGATCTCTCCATCTAGCGTCACCCCAGACTCTGGGTTGATTGTTCCCTGAACCTTAGCTATAACTGACCCTACATCTCCATAGGCATTTACCTGCACTTTCGCGTCTCCCGCAATGTCTCGCGTATTTACGCCGCCGTAATCGAAGTTGTCACCGTATCCACCGATGATAATTGCGTCAGACCCTCGTAAAACCCAGGTTGCTTGCCCTTGGCTTCCTGTAACGTATCCTGATATGCCAGCTATAAGCAATATTGCACCCACAAAAGCTAATACTTTTCTCACGTTTTTCACCTCCTTTTTATTTTTAAATAATTAATTAGGAAAATCTATCAGTGGGTTTTAATTAGTTGTCTTCAACAGTTGAAGATAAAGGAGAAGTATCGGTACTCAACAAAAGATAATTATATATTAATCAAGTGTACTCACTGCTATTGAGTAGACTTAAGTTCATAGTGTAGGGAAGAGCAAGGTGAAGACGGTGGAGATAGCAGTTGTAGCGGATATCATTTTATAACGA
>JAZFTU010000201.1:0-6854 GCA_036446855.1 Hydrothermarchaeaceae archaeon (SeqCode)
AGGTTATGTGGGGGAGTGGATTGCAATAGTTGATAATGAAATTGTATCACATGGCAAGGATGTTAAGAGCATATACAAAGCAGCAAAGAAAAAATATCCAAGAAAGAGACCCTTGCTGACCAAAGTTCCTGAAAAAGGGACTTGTATATTTTAAATTAATTTTTCCATGGCAATCACTTTTAGATACAAGGAGTTTGACCGTCCGGACGGGTATCCTTGCGTTGGCCCCTACATTCCGCTCACAATTAAAGGTCGAGATGCAAGTATGGACATAATGTTTTTACTTGACAGCGGCACAGATTATACGGTGATTCTCTGAGCCGTGTGTGAAAAAATATATAAGAAGGCAAGTTGAGGAAATCATAGGGGGTACCAAGACATGATTCATCACCTTGTCAGGGCAACGGAGATCTTCTCAAACTGGAGAGGCGAGAGAGCAAAGAAGGCACTGCAGGAGAAATATCCTGATGGCATTGAGGGCGTTGTCGGGCCTATCTACTTGACCAGGGCGAAGACACCCGGATTTAAGAACCATAAATACGAGGGCTATGTTGCCGAGGCCGTAGTGAAGGCGGAAACGTCTGAATCTTATCCTGTTGTCCATCAAGCGACGTTCCAGCAATATTCAGAGTTTGTCTTGACCCTCTTTCCATGGTATATTGATGGTCGCCACAATGATGAGGACATAAGAGACAAGCATATCAAGATAACCAAATTTGTCTGCGTTAGGCATCCATTTCACTTCCTACCGCCCTTTATGATAAAGCTCCCCGTGCTTGGTTGGATCGGTGGAATAGGCCATAGTTCAACAGAGGTTTATCCCAAGGAATGGGAAGTGGTTTCCGAGGATTCCTGATCATGCAAAGGCCATTTTTACCCTCAAGCCCCTTCCCTGACCAATTTAATATCTTTTTGGTCTTCGCTTTGAGTAACAATCCCTGCAGTAAACAGGTCTTGTGCCGTCGGGCTTGAAAGGAACTTTGGAGATTCAGCCGTGCCATTCCTGGCTTATCTTCTGGCCGTTCAGGTCCATCTCGATAAAGCCGTTCTCTCCGGATTCGTCAAACCAGTAATCGATTTTTGTGTCCCCTTCGGAAGTTTTCATTGTATAGATCACGTGGCACAGGCCTGAGTACTTGCCGCTTTTTACCAGCCTGTCGATCTTCCAGGTGGCAGATACATCCTCCTCCATGCCGGTGGATTTCATCCCCCAGTTTCCACCTTCGGGACACCAATCATCGGGATTTTCCCCTGCAGTCCCCGTTATCTTCACAGTGCCTTCGTCTGTTCTGACCTGTGTTTCAGTCTTCCCCTCCGTACAGCCGCTCATGGCAACGACAATCATAGAAACGAACACGAACAGGATTGTTTTGTTCATTATCATGCCTTCGTTACTCCCCATTAAATAGTTTTCCAATCACCATTAACCCACTTGGCAAAAGCTATCATCCTATCCCCCCATCAATTCTCAATAACGACCTTTTTCACTGCCGTGGAAATAAATTTATTTTCCTCGGGTGCCCCCTCGTATGTTGGGCCCATAAATATACTGTAGTCTCCATTTTCTAAATTTTCTGTATCGAATAGGGCTGTCCATCCGTCCTCCCCATCCGCATCCATAGCTACAAGTACCCTATCTGCCGGCATGTCGCTGCCGAGACGAACATCCCAGGGATAAAGCACGAAAGTCACAAGCTCTGTTCCTTCAGGCACTGCCGTTGCTTTAACTTACTTTTCTAAGTACAGGGAAAGTGACGATAAAGAATGAACCTCCGGTAATATGCCCAAAATGTAAAAGTGTATATTACTTCTGCGATTGTTTTCATATATTTGTTACATTTGTACAATCCTACAGGAGCGTGTGAAAAATGAGGGTGGCCTATGATGTGTGTAATCAATAGAGTTTTGTCACCCCTCGTCAATTGAGATATCGAAACAAGAAAAATCTCAATAAAACTGGAAAAATCACACCAGATTAAATAAGTCTACCAAAGCTCCCGCCAATGTCGCCAAAGAAAATCCAGAAAGCAGCCCCATACAAAATTTTATTATCCGGTTGTCCAGTCTCTCTGCCGTTCTTGTTATAGTTCCATGGATGGGGGTAGCAAACAAGATGGAGATCATGGAAAGCACAAGTGTTATCTTAGCTCCAAACCTGTGAGCCAGGTTTGCCCAAAAAACCTGATCGTAAAATATCGACATGAACACGAGTATAAAGCTCAAATAAAACGCAAAGCACCTTGGACAGAGGAGATTTTGACACGGAATCCATGTGCCACAAACATACTCTTCCAAGTCACGGTCTACTCCTCTACACGCAAAGTACGTGCTAAATAATGAGTATATTATGAACGTAAAGGTGCCAAAAGTAAGAAAGAAAATAGCTAAAGATAAATAAGCCAGCAGTAATTTGCCTTGAATATAGTGGATGTATGTTGAATACAGGAGGGCCACAAAACTGATGCAGGCTACTGTGAAGATAACTTCAATTAGCCTGTTGAGGTTCATAGAATCTCGGTTTTCCAAAACAGGCCCAGCCCCAAGGTATAGTTCCACCTATTGCGATGCCAAAGCCCAAAATAGGGCTAGTTACAATGCCAACAATGATGCCTGTCGTTATTATAACAGCGCTTACTAAGACCATTAACACCCCTATAAAAGTGCTTTTAGTTACTGAGTTCACATTATACCTCCTGCTTTCCTGAGTGAAGATTCTACTTAATCGGGTATATATACCTTTTTATCAGTCCCTCTGCCCCGGCAATCATTCTATCGTAGATATCCACAATACACATTATTTCTGGCAAGCAAAATCAGTAAGTACCATTTTTCATACGGTGCTCTACTGTTTTCTCTATCAATCCCGACCACTTATTATCTCCTAAGTTTAGGTCCAAACCTGCCACTTCCACCACCGTCTCACCATTAACCCTCACCACGACCCACTTAGCAAAAGCTAGCTATCCCGGCCTTCGCCCCCTATAGCAGTCCCTGCAATAAACGGGTCTTTTGCTGTCGGGCTTGAAAAAGTGACTTTGTGCATCTCTCAGGGCCCGCCGAAACCTTGATCGCCATATGCCATTAGAGTCTTTGTTTTTACTAGAAAATTAGCATCGACCGGGGGAAAAGTATATTAAAATAAAATGGTGAGAAGCTAAATCATGGGCGCCTTTGAGAGAGTCAAAACAATAATTGTTAAAGAGTTGGCTGTCGGAGAGTCCGAGGTGGTGGAATCCGCGATGCTTGCCGACGACCTCGATGCCGATTCACTGAATAAATTTTCTATTTGTTCGTCGGTGGAAGAAGAATTCGGAATCAAATTAGATGATGAAGAAACTATGGAAATCGAAACCGTTGGTGATTTAGTCAGTCTGATAAACAAAAAAATGACACCTTCTTAACGTAAATGAGGAGTATCCATGGATTATAAAGTGATAAAAAAACCGGACCTAAAATCGATATATCAAATGCCCAACCTGGAGGATTATAAAAAGGCATGCAGCGAATTTGAGTGGACTGATATTGAAAAGGAATTGGATGGGTTGGGCGATGGAAAACTCAATATTGCTTATGAGGCCGTGGACAGGCATTTAAAAACCGACAGGAAAAATAAGGTTGCTTTTGTCTGGGAAGGTAAAGACGGTGCACAGGAAAAGTATACATTTCTAGAGCTGTCGAAATCAAGCGATCGATTCGCAAATGTACTCGCAAATCTAGGCGTTGAAAAGGGAGATCGTGTTTTTGTATTTCTGGATAGAGTACCGGAACTCTACATAAGCGTGCTGGGAACCCTTAAAATCGGGGCAATAATAGGCCCCCTCTTCTCTGCATTTGGCCCGGATGCAGTAAAAGACAGATTGATGGACAGCGAAGCAACGGTCCTTATTACCAGCTCCAGGCTCAAGAATAAAATCGAAGATATCCTAAAAGACCTCCCGGATCTGAAACACATTATTATTGTGAATAGGGGTGGGGAAAAAATTGAGCTTTGTGATAGGGAAGTCAGTTATGGGGAAGAAATGGCAAAAGCAAAAGAAGATTTCGACATCGTGAAGACCTCAAAGGAAGATTATGCAATTATGCATTACACCTCCGGAACTACCGGAAAGCCCAAGGGAGTAGTCCACGCCCATGCAGCAATAATAGGGCACTATGCCACTGCAAAATATGTGCTGGATCTACACGAAAATGACATATACTGGTGCACTGCAGACCCTGGATGGGTAACAGGGACATCTTATGGAATCTTCGGACCCTGGTCAAACGGCGTTACCCAGGTCATTTATGAGGGAGGCTTCAATGCTAAAAAGTGGTATTCCACCATTGAGAAGTATAAAGTTACAGTCTGGTATACCGCTCCGACAGCCATTAGAATGCTCATGCGGTTTGGGGACGAACTTCCAAAGAAATTTGATTTGAGTAGTTTAAGGCATGCGTGCAGCGTAGGGGAACCTCTAAATCCGGAGGCAGTCGTCTGGAGTGAAAAGGTGATCGGTACCCCCTTCCATGATAATTGGTGGCAGACGGAAACAGGCTGCATATTAATTGCAAATTATCCCGTACAGAACATAAAGCCAGGTTCAATGGGCCGCCCCTTTCCGGGCATCTCTCCTGCTATCCTCGATGACAAATACCAGGAGTTACCTCACGGTAAAGAAGGGCACCTTGCAATAAAGCCCGGCTGGCCATCGATGTTTCGGACTTACTGGAAAAAAGATAAGGTGTACGATTCACGTTTTAATGATGGATGGTATATTACCGGTGATAAGGCAAAAAGGGATGAAGACGGGTATTTCTGGTTTGTTGGACGGGCAGACGATGTAATAAATACCGCCGGACATCTGGTCGGCCCATTTGAGGTCGAGAGCGCTTTGATAGAACATCCTGCCGTAGCAGAGGCAGGGGTCATCGGAAAGCCTGACCCCATCGTTATGGAGACCATTAAGGCCTTCGTATCTCTAAAGGAAGGTTTTGTACATTCAGAAGAGCTCAAACATGATATCCAAAGATTTGTAAAAAAGAAGCTGTCAAGTGCCGCCTATCCGAGGGAAATCGAGTTTTTGGATACACTTCCCAAAACCAGAAGCGGAAAGATTATGAGGCGGCTGCTAAAGGCGAGGGAACTCGGCTTGCCAGAGGGCGATACCTCGACTCTGGAAGAATAGGTAACAACAATGCTTGCACCATCAGATTTTTTTGAACTTGGTTCTTTTGAACATAAGGGGCTTTTTGATGGAATTGACCAGGTGTGGGATTCCTTAAAAGATATCAGAGGTTATATCGAAGAGAACTTGAAATCCAATGTCACCGAGATACGAAGAATGGGTGATGTCCTCCAAAATACCGTAGTGATCTTCAAAGGAGAGGTGATCACAGATGGGTTCGAGCTTAAAAAGGGTAGCCCTGCAAAAGGCGAATTTTCTGTTAGTATGGATGGAAAGTTGCTGGATGGTGCGGCTGTATTATTTGCCGGCGCCTCTATTTTCGACGATCATATCTATATCGGCGAAGGAAGCGTTGTTGAACCCGGAGCCCTCATTAAAGGTCCAACGATTATTGGCAGGAATACTGAAGTCAGGCAGGGTGCTTATATTAGAGGCTCGTGTCTTTTTGGAGACCGCTGTATTGTGGGGCACACGACCGAGATGAAAAACGCTGTCATGATAAATCGCGTTACGGCGGGACATTTCGCTTATATTGGTGACAGTATTTTGGGCAACGACGTGAATCTTGGTGCGGGGACAAAACTTGCCAACCTTAAAATTATAGGCTCAAAAATTACTTTTCGAATAAACAGGAAGTTATACCGTACGGGGCTAAGGAAGTTTGGCGCCATTCTCGGCGATTCTGTAGAGACCGGCTGCAATTCAGTCACAAGCCCTGGTACCCTCATAGGGAAGAAGTCCTTAGCTGTTCCCAATGCGACTGTACAAAGCGGGTATCATCCCCCCAGGACTATTATAAGGTAGAGACTAATGGGCATGTCAATAGGTATAGACTGTGAAGATATTTCTCGATTTAATAAGATAGTGAACAATGAAAACTTATTGAAAAAGATTTTTACGAAAAGCGAGATCGATTACTGCATGAGCAAGGCAAATCCCCCGCAGCATTTCGCTGTGAGGTTTGCTGGAAAAGAAGCTGTTATAAAAGCCATTAATACGTATGACAAAAAAGTATCTATTAGCCAAATCGAAATAATGAACAATGAAGCAGGGTCCCCTATTGTGAATCTCCTGGATAAGGATCAGAGTTTGTACGATATAAAACTCAGTTTATCCCACTCTAAAGATACCGCAATTGCCTTTGCCGTCGTAATACAGGGCAGTGTTTGAATTTGCGGTTGGTCCGGGATAAATTGCCCTCAACCGCATTTTCAGCAGCACCGCGTAACCAACTTAGCAAAAGCTAGCTATTCTTAAAAAAATAAAAAATTAAAGAAAAAAAATGATTAAAAAATCACTGATTCGTTATCTTTTAATATCTCTTCGGCTTGCGCTTTGAGAAACAATCCCTGCAGTAAACAGGTCTTGAGCCGTCGGGCTTGAAAGGAACTTCACTCTCTTGTCCGCAATCGGCGCTAGGTACTTTGTGCATCTCTCTGGGCCCACCAAAACTTTGGTCTCCATATGCCATTATTTCACCTTATTTTTATATTAGTTATACAAAGACTAAACCCCTAAAAAAAAGAAGTCCAACCATGGTATACTGGCCTTACATTTGCATACTCCCTATTTAAGGCTATGTATCAGTTGAATGCGGTTGGTCGGGCTTATTGTCAGTGCCGGGAGTAAATTGTACCTCGACCGCATAACCTACCTGGCAAAAGCTAGCTATCCTTAAAAAAATAAAAA